>NZ_CP154625.1:2471201-2780102 GCF_051148895.1 Terrisporobacter vanillatitrophus | reverse complement strand
ATTACAGTAAACAATATATTATTTAAATCACATAATATAGCTATGATATTTGAAAAGTTGGCAAGGGAAAATGTTAATGTAGATATGATAAGTCAAACATCTCCTTTAAATGAACGAGTTAATGTATCATTCACAACTTCTAAGGAAGATTTACATGTAGTAAACGAAGTTATAGAAGAAATAAAAAATGAAAACAACGAAGTGGAAGTAGTTATAGAAGAAAATATATCTAAAATATCAGTTGTAGGAATAGGCATGATGAACCAAAGTGGAGTAACTGGAAAAGTATTTAGAATATTAGCAGATAATGAAATAGAATTTAAACAAGTAACAACATCGGAAATAAGTATATCTTATACAATAGATGCAAAAGATAAACAAAAAGCAGTGAGAGTATTAGCTAAAGAATTAAACTTGTAATTGATTAAGAAGGAGCACGAAAAGTGAAAATAAATGATATAAGAGAAAATGTATTTAACCATAGAATAGAACTTCATAAGATACCAGAACTGGGATTTTGTGAGTATAAAACATCAGAGTATATATCAACTCAATTACAAAAGATTGGATATAAAACAAAAAATATAGCAAAAACAGGTGTCATAGCTTATAAAGAAGGAATTGAAAATGAATGTATAGCATTCAGAGCAGACATAGATGGACTAAGTATAACAGAAGAAACTGATCTTTCCTATTCATCTCAAATAGATGGTCATATGCATGCATGTGGACATGATGGACATGCATCTATACTACTTGGATTTGCAGAATATGTTTCTAAAATTAATACATTGAAAAAGGGAATATTATTTATATTTCAACCAGCAGAAGAAGGTCCAGGAGGAGCAGAAGTTATTGTAAATGAAGGTATATTTAAAGATTACAATGTGAAAAATGTATTTGGACTTCATATATATCCAGAAATAGAACAAGGTAAAATCGGAGTAAGGCCTGGAGCCATGACTGCTCAAACAGGTGAGTTTGACATATATATAAAAGCTAAATGTGGTCATGGAGCTATTCCTCATAAAGCTAATGACGCATTAATAGTTGTAGCTCAACTTATAAATAGTTATCAAAGTATAATAAGTAGAAATATTGATCCTATAGAAGGTTCAGTATTGACTATTGGAACTATAAATGGAGGAGAAAGACGTAATATAATAGCTGAAAACATTAGTTTAGAAGGAACCATAAGAGCATTTAGTCAAGAGGTTTATGAAAAAATAAAAGAAAGAATGGTAACTATTAATAATGGACTTATGGAAATGTTCGGTGTGAAAATTGACATAGTATTTAGAGATATGTATCCTCCGGTAATAAATGATAAAGAACTGTTAGATAAAATAAGAAATTCTTCTTTAAAAGAAAATCTAATAGAAATAGACCCTATGATGATAGCTGAAGATTTCTCATACTATCAAATTGAGGTTCCTGGATTATTTTTTATGCTAGGTTCTAGAAATGAAGAATTAAAGTATACAAATCCTCTTCATAGTTCAAAATTTAATTTTGATATTGAAGTTCTAATGAATGGAGTAAAAATGTATGACGAAATTTGTAAAACACTTAGTATTTACTAATATATAGAGTTAATAGGGGTGATTAAAATGAAAAAAGCAAATATAGCAATAGTTGGTGCAACTGGAATGGTTGGAAGAACATTTTTAAAGGTTTTAGATGAAAGGAATTTTGAAATTAATAATTTATATTTATTTTCATCTAAAAAATCAGCAAGTTCCAAAGTAGAATTCAGAGGAAAAGAATATATAGTTGAAGAGTTAACAGAAGATTCATTTAAGAGAAATATAGATATAGCTTTATTTTCAGCTGGTGGCAGTGTTAGTAAAAAGTTTGCTCCTATTGCAAGAGATAATGGAGTAATAGTAGTTGATAATTCTAGTGCATGGAGAATGGATAAAGATATACCTTTAGTAGTTCCAGAAGTAAACCCTGAAGATATAAATTGGAATAATGGTATAATAGCAAATCCAAACTGTTCTACAATTCAATCTGTAGTACCTCTTAAAGTACTTCATGATGCTTTTAAAATAAAAAGGATAATATATTCAACTTACCAGGCTGTTTCAGGTTCTGGTGTTGGTGGAATAATGGATTTAGAAAATGGAATAAATGGAGAACAAAATCAAAAGTATCCTCATCAAATAGCATATAACTGTCTTCCTCATATAGATGAATTTACCGAAAATCTATACACTAAGGAAGAAATAAAAATGATAGAAGAAACTAAAAAAATATTAAATGACCAAAATATAAGAGTTACAGCTACTACAGTTAGAGTTCCAGTTAAATATGGTCATAGTGTATCTATAAATGTAGAATTTGAAAAGGAATTTGAATTATCTAAAGTATATGAGCTACTTAAAAGTGTAGAAGGTATAGTGATAAAGGATGATATTAAAAATAATATATATCCAATGCCAATAGATGTTCAAGGGAAAAATGAAGTATACGTTGGAAGAATAAGAAGAGACTATAGTGTGGACAATGGAATTAATATGTGGGTAGTAGCTGATAATATTAGAAAGGGAGCAGCTACTAATACAGTTCAAATAGCGGAGTTATTATTAAATAATTTATAAATTGGAGGCTAATAGATATGAGTATATTTGTGGGTTGTGGAGTAGCACTAGTTACACCTTTTAAAAATGATAAAGTAGATTTTGGAAAATTAAGAGAAATAATAGAGTGGCATATAGAAAATGAAACAGATTCTATAATAATATGTGGAACAACTGGTGAATCTGCAACTATGAGTGATACAGAGAGAAGAGAAGTTATAAAATTCACTGTAGACGTAGTTAACAAAAGAATACCTGTTATAGCAGGGAGTGGAAGTAATAATACAGCATATTCAGTAGAATTAAGCAAGTATTGTGAAGAAGTTGGTGTTGATGGGTTATTAGTAGTAACACCTTATTACAATAAAGCTACTGAATTAGGATTAATAAAACATTATGAAGCTATAGCAAATAGTGTTGATTTACCAATAATACTTTATAGTGTACCAGGAAGAACAGGAGTAAATTTACCACCTAGTACAGTAAAGAAACTTTCCCAGATAAAAAATGTAGTCGCAATAAAAGAAGCTAGTGGAGATATAAGTCAAGTTGCTGAAATAGCTAGATTATGTGGTGAAGATTTCTATATATATAGTGGGAATGATGATATGGTAGTTCCTATATTATCATTAGGAGGTAAAGGAGTTATATCAGTTGTAGCTAACATATTACCAAAAGATACTCATGATATGGTTATGAATTACCTAAATGGAAATATAGAAAAGTCAAGAAAGCTACAATTAGAAATGAACGGACTTATAAATTCTTTATTTATAGAAGTTAACCCTATACCTGTAAAAACAGCCATGAATTTAATGGGTATGGACGTAGGAGAATTAAGATTACCACTTACTAATATGACTGAGAAAAACTTAGAAATATTAAAAAGTGAGATGAATAGATATGGAATAAATACAGAGGAGAAATAGTATGTTAAGAATAGGGATAAGTGGCTGTAATGGGGCTATGGGAAGAATTTTAACGCAAGTTATAGGTAAAATGGAGGATGCACAAATAGTTTTAGGCATAGATAGAAATACTAATTTATATAATAATAAATATCCTATATATGAAAGTGCATCAAAAGTAGATATAGACTGTGATGTAGTAATAGATTTCTCTAATCCTTGTAACTTAGATGAGTTATTAAAGCTTTGTGTAGAGAAAAAAATAGGTATGGTTATAGCTACTACAGGAATTAGTGAAGAACAAGAAGAAAAAATACAGGAAGCTTCTAAATATATACCTATATTTAAATCTTCAAATACATCATTAGGAATAAATGTACTTATAGACTTAGTTAAGAAAGCAGCTAATGTATTAAGTGATACTTTTGATATAGAAATTATAGAAAAACATCATAACAAAAAGATAGATGCACCTAGTGGAACAGCGTATATGATAGCTAATGCTATGAATGAAGAGTTAAATAATTCTATGACATATAGCTATGGAAGAGAAGGAAATGATACAGGAAGAAATAAAAAGGAAATAGGAATTCACGCAGTTCGTGGAGGAACTATACCAGGAGAACATACTGTAATATTTGCAGGGAGAGATGAAATAATAGAAATTAAACATACAGCACTTTCTAAAATCATATTTGCAGAAGGAGCTGTAAAAGCTGCAAAATACATTGCAAACAAAGAACCTAAATTATATTCTATGAATAATTTAATAAATAGCAACTAAGAAGGTACTAATAATAACTAAGAAGGGAATAATAATATGAATACTAATGAAAATAGCTTAAATAACAACCTTACAGATCCATATGAAATAGCAAAATTTATAAAAGAAGCTAAAAAAAGTACCCCTGTAAAAGTATACATAAAAGGTGAATTAAATAATGTAGATTTTCCAGGATGTAAAGTTTTTGGAGAAAATGGATTTAAGATTGTATTTGGACAAAATAGTGATATAGAGCATGTTTTAAATTCAAATAAAGATAAAATAGAGTATTTTGAAATAGAAAATGATAGAAGAAATTCAGCTATACCTATGTTAGATATGAAAAATATAAAAGCAAGAATAGAGCCAGGTGCAATAATAAGAGATAGAGTAAGCATAGGCGAAAATGCAGTAATAATGATGGGCGCAGTTATAAATATAGGTGCAGAAATAGGCGAAAATACTATGATAGATATGAATGCTGTTGTAGGTGCTAGAGGAACTATAGGCAAAAATGTTCACGTAGGAGCAGGATCTGTAGTAGCAGGAGTATTAGAGCCACCAAGTAAAACCCCTGTAATAATAGAAGATGATGTTATGATAGGTGCAAATGCTGTCATACTTGAAGGTGTAAAAGTAGGTAAAGGTGCAGTTGTGGCTGCAGGAGCTGTTGTAACTTGTGATGTAGAAGCAGGTACAGTTGTAGCAGGTACACCGGCTAGAGTTATAAAAGAAAAAGATGCAAAAACAGCAGATAAAGTAAAACTATTAGAAGACTTAAGATAATATATGAAAAGGTATATCAAGACTCTTAGGAGAATTAATATACCTTTTCATTTTAGGAGGAGACTATGAAAAATTTACAAGAACAAGATAAAAAATATATATTAAATACTTATAATAGAAGTGATTTGATAATAGATAAAGGAGAAGGTTCATACCTTTATGATATTGATGGAAGAGAATATCTTGATATGTATAGTGGGATTTCAGTAAATAATTTAGGCCATGATAAGGGAATTGTTGAAGCTATGATAAATCAAGCATCAAAATATATGCATTTATCTAACTACTTTGTTAGTGAGCCTGTTATTAACTTAGCAAAATTATTTGTAGAAAACACTTTTGCATCTAAGGTATTTTTTACAAATTCAGGTACAGAATCAAATGAAGCTGCTATAAAATTATGTAGAAAATATGGAAAGCAATTTAGTAATAATAAATATGAGTTATTATCTGCGTATAATTCTTTCCATGGTAGAACTAATGGCGGATTATCTCTTACTGGCCAAGAAAAATATCAAAAAGAATTCATGCCTCTTATACCAGGGGTTAGCCATTTTGAGTATAACAATATAGAATCCCTAAAGGAAAAAGTAAATCAAAATACTTGCGGTTTATTCTTAGAAGTAATTCAAGGTGAAGGCGGAATAGTTGAAGCATCACAAGAATTTATAGATGAGGTAGTAAGATTATCTAAAGAGTATAACTTCTTAGTAGTTATAGATGAAGTTCAAACAGGTATGGGAAGAACTGGTGATTTACTTGCTTATGAAAAATATAATTTTACACCAGATTTAGTAACCGTATCTAAATCTGTAGGTGGAGGAATACCTTTAGGAGCTATGCTAGTTAGTGAAGGTATAGAAGATATCTTAAAGCCAGGAGACCATGGAAGTACATTTGGAGGAAATCCAGTATCTTGTGCATGTGGAGAGTATGTAATGGATAAGTTAGTTAATACTAATTTATGCAGAGAGGTAAAACAAAAAGGCGATTATTTAATAACACAATTAAATAATTTAAAAGACAAATATCCTAAAGTAATAAAAGAAGTAAGAGGTAGAGGTCTTATGATAGGTGTTGATGTTGGAGAATATGCAAACAATATAAAGAAAATAGCACAAGAGAAAAAAGTATTATTAAATTCTACAAGCAACACAATAATAAGATTACTACCATCACTATATATAACTAAAGATGAAATGAATAAATTTTTAACAATATTTGAAGAAGTAATAATTTTATGTAGCAACTAGTTAATGGAGGTGAAATAATGATTCAATTTCAAAAACTTCAAGGTACAGGAAATGATTTTATAATATTTAGAGGTAGTGATTTAAATACTATAAATTATAATGAATTAGCAAAGAAAGCTTGTAATAGACACTTTGGAATTGGTGCTGATGGAATGATAGTAGTTGAGAAATCATCTGTAGCAGATGTAAAAATGTGTTTTTACAATTCAGATGGAAGTATAGCTACTATGTGTGGCAATGGAATAAGATGTTTTTCAAAATTTGTATATGAAAATAATATTGTAAATAATACTAAGTTTGATGTTGAAACTTTAGCTGGAATTATGAAGGTAGAAGTTGTTGTAGAAGATAATAAAGTAAACTTCGCCAAGGTTAATTTAGGTAAACCATCATTTTCAGCTAAGGAGATGCCAAAAAATACTGAAGATAAGTGCTATATTAATAAGGAAATTACTGTAGATAATGAGACATTTAAAATTAGTTCAGTAGTCATAGGAACTATCCATACTGTATTATTTGTAGAAGATTTTAATGATATGGATTTTGAAAGAATAGGCCCAAAAATAGAAAATAATGAAATCTTTCCTATGAAAACAAATGTGAATTTCTGTAAGGTTATAGATGAAGAAAATATTGAAGTCTTAACTTGGGAAAAAGGAGTAGGTATTACTCTTGCTTGTGGAACAGGAGCGGCTGCATCTGCTATAATAAGTTCAATTATTCATAATTGTAGTAAAAAGATAAATGTAAAAGTAAAAGGTGGAAAGCTTATTATAGAAGATAAAGAAGGAGAAATATATATGACAGGCCCTGCAGAGCTTATATGTAAAGGAGAGTATAATTATTGTGGTTAATTAGAATAGAAAAAGCAGCTATAACTTAGGGATAGATAAAATTAATCTATCTCTTTATTTTGTGCATACAGATAATTTATCACTTTATGAAGAATTTCAGAGGAAAAATATAATTAAAATAACAAGGGATGTAAAGAAAAATAAAGAATTTATTATAAGTAGATAATAAGATAAATTTACATATGATAAGCAAAAATAATACTTTTGTATAATATGACACTATCTATAGATAGTTTTATTATATGAGAGGATTAAAAATATTAATTATGGGGAGTTAATATTTTTAATAAGTAACAAAGGAAAAATGTACAAGTTAATCTATGGGGGGAGAGAATATGTACAAGGTTAGTGTGATAGTGCCAATTTATAATGCACAAAAAAATTTGAATAGGTGTTTAGACAGTATTAGAAATCAAACATATACAAATATGGAAATAATCCTAGTTGACAATGGTAGTACTGATAATTCAAAGCAAATTGCTAGGGGTTATGTCCGATTTGATAAAACAATTCAATTGCTTAATATGGAAGGTGGTAAACTTTGTGAGGCAATTAATTATGCAACAGAATGTGCCACAGGTAAATATATATTATATGTTGATAGTAAGGATAGCTGGTTAGACAAAAACATGATAAGCCTTATGGTAGAAAATCAAGAAAAATATAAATCAGATGCAATACAAGTAGATTCATATGATGTATACTTTGATAAATTATTATATGATGATAAATATAGTGAAGAAGATGGTGAAGGATTAATACTAGATAATAAATGTCTAATGGAAGAATTAAAAGCAAATAAAAGAGTAAAAAATGTTATTTGGGGCAAATTGTATAAAACAGATTTAATTAAAAGAATGATATTAGAAAATGAAGAAAAAACTAATGAGCTAAAATGGATATACGAAGTAATGAATATTATTGAAAGATACATAATACTTCATAAACCCGCTATTTATAATATCAAAGAAAATCAAATATAGTAATTTATAAATAGAATTAATATTTTATATTGCAGTATAAAAATATTTCAACTATCATTATTAATAGATACACAACTGACGGAAACAGGTGTTACCTGAGTAGGATTACCTACAGGGAGTGTATTAATAAAGATTAGTCGACCGTCTGGGCAGCATTATATAAATGCGTCCAGGCGTTTTTTATGCAATAAAACTTACTATGGATGCAAGTAAAATATAGGGAGGTATTACTATGAAAGAAATATCACTAAAATATGGATGTAATCCAAATCAAAAACCAGCAAGAATATTTATAGAAGAAAACAATGATTTACCTGTTACTGTATTAAATGGAAACCCAGGGTATATAAACTTTCTTGATGCTCTTAATGGTTGGCAGTTAGTTAAAGAACTAAAAGAAGCTACAGGACTTCCTGCTGCCACTTCTTTTAAACATGTGTCACCAGCTGGTGCAGCAGTTGGACTACCACTAGATGCAACACTTGCTAAAATATATTGGGTAGATGATTTGGGAGAACTATCACCACTTGCCAGTGCTTATGCTAGAGCCAGAGGAGCTGATAGAATGTCATCTTATGGTGATTTTATTGCATTGTCAGATGAGTGTGATATTCAAACTGCTAGGATTATCCAAAGAGAAGTTTCAGATGGAGTTATAGCACCAGCTTATTCTAAAGAAGCGTTAGAAATACTTAAAAGTAAAAAGAAGGGTAAATATAATATTATACAAATAGATTCATCTTATGTTCCAAACTCTATTGAGAAAAAGCAAGTATATGGAATTACTTTTGAACAAGGTAGAAATGAACTTAATGTTAATGATGATCTTTTATCAAATGTTGTAACTAAAAATAATCAAATTTCAAAGTCAGCAATTATGGATATGAAAATAGCTCTTATTACACTTAAATATACACAGTCTAATTCCGTTTGCTATGTAAAAAATGGTCAAACTATAGGTGTTGGAGCTGGCCAACAGTCAAGAGTTCATTGTACAAGATTGTCAGGACGAAAAGCTGATAATTGGTATCTTCGTCAATCATCACAAGTTTTTGATCTGGAGTTTATTGACACACTTAGTCGCGCAGAAAGAGACAACGCAATAGATGTATATATTGGTGATGAGTATGAGGATGTTCTTGCCGAAGGAAAATGGCAAAACATATTTAAAACAAAGCCAAAAGTATTTACTAGAGAAGAAAAAAGAATATGGATTTCAAAAAATGAAAATGTAACTTTAGGTTCAGATGCATTTTTCCCTTTTTCAGATAATATTGAAAGAGCATACAAAAGTGGAGTTAAATATATAGCACAACCAGGAGGATCACTAAGAGATGATCTTGTTATAAAGTGTTGTAATAAATACAATATGATCATGGTGTTTACGGGAATTAGATTATTTCATCATTAAAATATAAAAAAATCCTTAAAAGTTGGCAATTTGACAACCTTTAAGGATTTTTTTAATTACATTCTATAAATATGTAGGAGTTTAAGTATATATATTTTTTTAGTTTAATTATAATATTAAAGGTGTTAATATGTATTAAAGAGCATGATATTAGAAAGGAAATACTAACTATGAAAAAAGAATTAACATATTTTAATATAGAAGATCATTATGGTGGAAATCAAAATTGGTTTATAGATCCTATGATGAGATTGGGAGGTTGCGCCGCAGTTACAGCTTGTGATTTATGTGTTTATTTGAATATACTTAAAAATAGTGAGCATTTATATCCATTTGATGTAAGCTCTTTAACAAAAGCAGATTATATAAAATTCTCCCGTATTATGAAACCTTATCTTCGACCAAGAATGACAGGAATTAATACTTTACAATTATATATAGATGGGTTTGGAAAATATCTAGAAGATGTTGATGATAAAGAGATAAAGATGACAGCTTTTTCTGGAGATAACTCATTGCTGGATGGAGAAAAAGTAATTATAAATCAGATAAATAAAGAGATACCAATACCATTTCTTTTATTAAAACATAAAAATTCAAAGTTAAGGGAACTTGTATGGCATTGGTTTTTAATTGTTGGATATGAAAAAATTGACAATGACTTATTAATAAAAATAGCTACTTATGGGGATCATAACTGGATTTCATTTAAAGAACTATGGAATACAGGATATGAAGATAAAGGGGGAATGGTAGTTGTAGAAGAATATTCTAATTAAAATTTTGTGAAAGTTAAAAGGCGGTATATTCAAAACTAATACCACCTTTTAAAATTCTATTTTCCACTTAACCAAATATTAAAATCAACATTTAAGAAATCATCTATTTCTTTTGATAACTTTTCAGATAAATTAGAAACTCTTCCTTTAGAAACTACTTGAGGATTTATATATCTTTTTTTAGCAGGAATGTTAACCCAGTATCCATCATCAGGCTTTTCTTTGCTAGTAAATATTTGAGAAAAATTTATAAAATCATTCCACTTAGATTTTAACTCTTCATATTTCTGTAATTTATCAACAACTTCATCCTCTACAGTGTATAAGTCCTTCATACTTATAACATTTTTGTTTACTGCCAATTTTAATAAATCAGCTAAGTATTGCATGGAAAATCTATCTGCATTACAAGTATACACTTTAGAATTTTCAATGGATACAGCTGTGAATTCCATAGCCTTATCTAAAGTAGAAAATGAAATTTCGCTTTGTCCAAATTCATTTATACTTATTACTAAGTCATCGTACATTTCTTTTATTTCTTCCATAGATTTAAAACCATAGTAAAAAGCATTACCTAAAGTATATTCTAACCTGTCTGCAGAAAGAAGAGGAGAGTCGTTATCTGCAATAGGATACATATGATAGTCATAAACATCTTTAGTGCTTAAATCATATTTTTTTAATATGTTTTGTATTTCTTTAGAGTTTCCTATAATCTCTTCTGTTTTTTCTTCTGTAGATTCTTGTGTCTCATGATCTCCATTTAAAAAATCAATTACATGAGCAAATACAGGAGAACTAATATCGTGTAAAAGGCCCGCTATAGATTGTTTTATATCCTTTGTAAAGTGCCAAATTATAAGCGCCACACCTATACTATGCTCATATCTAGTATAATTTTTACCTTTTGAGAATATAGGAAAGCTAGTATATTCGCATCCACAGTTCATACCCACATTGCTAAGTCTTTTAAATTCGGGTGTATTTATTAATTCCTTTATGAAAACAGGAAAATCCTTACTATATATACCAATTAAATTCAAATTAATACCTCCTTTAAATTTCTAATAAAAACTTATTATATAATACAGTATAGATAGTTGCAATTTAAAAATATAAATAAATTAAAACCTTTTGTGAAATATAAAGGTCTAATAAATAAAGAGTAAAATAAATAATAAGAGGGTAAAATAAATTATTTATGAGGGGAGAATGGTGATGATGATTAGAAATAAGAAATTAAGTAAACTAGTATTTATTATCATGATGATTATAGCAGTATTTGTCTTAAATGGTTGTAGTAATAAGGATGAAATAAAAAATACTGTGAAGAATTACAACAAGTTATTAAGTGAAGAAAATTATGATGAATTATATGAAACTTTAACAACAGATTCTAAAAACTACATAAAAGAAGAGTTTGGTGGGAAAGAAGAATTTATAAAAAAATACTCAGTAATTTATTCAGCTATGAACGTAAGTAACATAAAAATAGATGTGGGAGAGATTAAAAATAAATCAGAAATACCTATTAGCGTTTCTATGAATACTATTGGAGGAAAATTAAAATATGATAATGCAACAATTAAGCTGAAAAAAGAAGATAACAAGTATAAGATATGCTGGGATGAAAGCTTAATATTACCTGAGATGGTTAAAGGAGATAAGATAAAGGTTAAAATAACTAAGGGTAATAGAGGTAAAATACTAGATAGAGATGAAAACTTATTAGCATACAATGGAGAAGCAAATTATGTAAACATAGACAGTAAAGTATTTAAAAAAGATAGTATAAAGGATTTAGCTAAAATACTTGATATAAGTGAAGAATATATAGAAAATAAAATTGCAAGTAATACTAATCCAGAGTATGCCATAAATATTGTAAAACTTTCAGAATATGAAAAAGATAAGTTGGAGAAAGTTTCAAAAATAGAAGGAATAACTATACAACAGGTCACATCTAGAGTTTATGCAAAAGGTGAGGCTTTTGGAAGTTTGTTAGGATATATAGGTAGTATAACAGCAGAAGAGTTGGAGAAAAAATCTGATAAAAACTATACAAGTAGTAGTCAAATAGGTAAAAATGGATTAGAGCAAGTTTATGAAGATAAATTAAAAGCTACAGATGGAGTTCATATATATATTGAAAGAGAAGGCAATAATGTAACAGTAGCTAAGACAAATGCCAGTGATGGAGAAGATATAAAGCTAGCCATAGACTCCAAACTACAAAAAGAAGTATATGATCAAATGGATAAAGAAAAAGGAGCATCCATAGCAATGGATTCGACTAGTGGAGAAGTATTAGCCATGGTAAGCTCACCTTCCTATGACTCTAACACCATGGTAACTTACAAAACTAAAGAAATAGCAAAAGAGTGGGAAGAAAATAAAAATGCATGCTTTGATAATAGAACAAATAATTTATACTCACCAGGTTCTACTATGAAACTTATAACAGCATCTATAGGATTGGAAAATAAAATAATAAATCCAAATGAAAAAATGAAAATAGAAGGACTAAATTGGCAAAAATCATCTTCCTGGGGAAATTATAAAGTTACTAGAGTAAAAGATATAAGCTCTGTAAATTTATATGATGCTATTGTAAACTCTGACAATATTTATTTTGCAGATAAAGCTATTAAAATAGGTAGTGAGAATTTTATAGAAGGAGCAAAGAAATTTGGTTTAGGATTAGATATGAATTTTGAATATCCTATGGCAAAATCTCAAATATCAAACAGTGGTACAATAGAAAATGAAATTTTATTGGGAGATACAGGTTACGGACAAGGAGAAGTTTTAACCACTCCTCTGCAAGTAACTATGGCATATTCAGCTTTAGCAAATGAAGGAAAAATTATGACGCCAAGACTTGTGATAAGCGAAAATAAGGAAGAAAAAGTATATAAGGAAGCTATAAGAAAAGAAGATTTAAAAGAATTACAAAAGGATTTTTCTGGGGTTATAGACGACCCTAATGGAAGTGGACATTTATGTAAAATAGAGGGAGTTAATTTGGCAGGTAAAACAGGAACAGCAGAAATAAAATCTACTAAAGAAGATCAAAGTGGAAATGAAAATAGTTGGTTTGTTGCTGTTGACTTGGAAGACTCTAAGTTAGCCATATCCATGGTTATGGAAAACATGAAAGACAAATCCACATCAAAATATTTAGTACCTAAAGTAAAAAATATAATGAAAAGCTATCTTTTAGAAGATAAATAATAAAGAAGGTCAACTTTCATAAGTTGACCTTTTGTTGTTTACCTTAATATTTTAAAGTTGAAATTCCTCATTATCATGATTTATTTCCAATATTTTATCTTTATAATTTAAAGCATGATTAGAAGCTTTAAAAATTTTAACTAAAGAATAGGTTCTCCAAAAATGCATTGGAAATGCTATTTTAGTATTAGTATTTCTCATAAAATAATCAAAACCTAAATAATATTGATCACCCTGTCTAGAATCTAAAGGTAGGAAGGCTATATCTATGCTTTTTCCTTTTATTTTATTTACTGAATCTTTAAACAATTTTTCGGCATAAGCATTTTCTTCAGGAGAATTTTCTCCTTCCCAATGCCACCAGTTTAAATCGCCAGCATGATAAATCCTTTTGTTTTCAACTTTCACAGTAAAGGCCACACCTAAGTCACTAGACTCTAGAGTTTCTACTCTTAAATTATCAATTAATAATTTTTCATTTGCACCTATAAGTTTTATATTTTCAGATTTTGAAGCATTTATATCATTAGATAATATATAGGTTACGTCAGGATGTATCTTGTTCAGTTTAAAAACACTTTTATTAAAATGGTCGTGATGAGAGTGACTAGAAAATACATACAACTTTTTATTTTTATCAAACTCTGGAAGATTTCCTTGAAAGTAGTCAAAAAGTAATATGCAATTGTTAAGTTCCACAACAAAGCTACTATGATGAATATATGTTATTTTCATATTAAAATCCTTTCTTAAATTAATTATTTTAAATTCCCACCTATTAGCTTGAGTAAGGTCGTTGCCTGAAATTTCATGGCGCCCACGTAGTGGCTTAAGTGAAGCAAATTTTTTATATATTATGTAAATTATAATTTTATTATATATGAAGTTCAATAAATAATCTAAGATATTTATAAAACTTCATAAGTTCAACATAATTTATTTATTATGACTAGAATGTCACATTAAGCCACCTTATCATATTTTTTAACTTATTGTATAATAATTATAAATGATGAAAAATTTGGAGGTTGTTATGATAAAGATTCTTATGGTAGAAGACGATTCTACAATAGCTTTTGGTGTGAAATACGCCCTAGAACAAGAGGGTTTCAAAATAGATATATGCAAAGATTTAGAAAGTGCTAGACTTAATATAAACGAAAAATCCTATGACGTAATTCTTTTAGATGTAATGTTGCCAGATGGTAATGGTTATGATTTTTGTAAAGAAATAAGAGAAATAAAAGATATACCTATAATTTTTTTAACAGCATGTGATGACGAGGTAAATATAGTCATGGGACTTGATATTGGTGGAGATGATTATATGACAAAACCTTTTAGAGTAAGAGAACTTATATCTAGAATAAAGGCAGTAGTTAGAAGAAATAAAGGAGAAGACAAGGGGAAGAAAATTTTAAAATATAAAGATTTAAGTATTTATACTTTAGAGGCTAGAGTTTATAAAGGTAGAGAAGAAGTATTTTTAACTTCTGCTGAGTACAAGTTATTATTAATCTTAATTCAAAATGAAAATATAGTTTTAAGCAGAAATCAAATCTTAGAGAAATTATGGGACGTAACTTATGATTTTATCAATGATAATACATTAACTGTTTATATAAAACGCCTTAGAGAAAAAATTGAAGATGATTCAAGCAATCCAAAGTTAATAATTACAGTAAGAGGTATGGGATACAAATGGAGTGGAAGTGAAGCTAATGATTAGATACAATGTGGAAATGAAAAGTTTTATAAGGCGCTTTAGTGTTCTATTTTTAATTGCTATTGTTATGTGTGGCGGAGTAACATTACTTAATTTAAGTATTATAAAAGAAAAAGTAGTTGAAAATAATCAAGCAATTATAGGAAATATTCTAGCAGAAAGACCTGAACTGGAAGAAGATATTATAGATATAGTTACACAGGGAAATTCAAAAGATAATATGGGTTTGGGTAAAGAAATACTAAGTAAATATAATTATAATAGTAATATAAGTTTGAAAAATGAGCCTATTATAAATGAAAGTATAAGATACATTTTTAATATTAATTGGGTGTTCCTATGTATTATTTTAATATTATTTATTATCATTGCCTTAAGTTATTTTAGAAAAATTTATGAAGATATAAAAGATATGACAGACTATGTTTATAATAGTTCTGAAGGTCGAAAATTTGAAATGAAAAATAGAAATCAAGATGGTCAAATAGGTCTTTTAAAAACTGAATTAATTAAAATGACTAATATATTAAAAGAAAAAGCAGAGCTTTTAAATAATGAAAAGATATTTTTAAATAATACTATTTCAGATATATCTCATCAGTTAAAAACACCTATGACATCTTTAGTAATCTTAAATGACTTAATGTATGAAGACTTACCAAAAGAAACAAAAATAGAATTTCTAGATAAAATAAAATCCCAATTAAATCGTATGGAATGGCTAGTAAAAAGTATGTTGAAGCTTTCCAAAGTTGAAGCCAAAGTAATAAACTTTGAGAAAAAAGAAGTTAAAATTAATGAATTAATTAAAAGGTCAGTTGCTCCAAGTTTAATTCCTATGGAAATTAAAAATATAGAATTAAGTATAAGTGGAGATGAAAATACAAGTTATATTGGTGATATAAATTGGTCTAGTGAAGCTTGTGTAAATATAATAAAAAACTGTATAGAACACACTCCACAGGGAGGGAAAATAAATATTAACTATGATCAAAACCCTCTATACTGTGAGGTTGTAATAAAAGATAGTGGAGAAGGAGTAGATAAGAAAGATTTGCCTCATATTTTCAAAAGATTTTATAAAGGTAAAACCTCAAAGGAAGATAGTGTGGGGATAGGTCTTGCCATGTCTAAGTCTATTATAGAAAGTCAAAATGGAGATATATACGTAAAAAGTGAAAAAAATGAAGGAACTGAGTTTCATATAATTTTTCATAAAACTTATGGTGACTAATTTGTAATTTTACATTCACCAAGATGTAAGTATGAAAACCTATAATAAAAATATAAATTAAAACTTACAAAAGTTAGTGAAAAATTATGGAGGATAATATGGAAATTTTAAGAATTGAAAATTTGTGTAAAATCTATGGCAAAAACGAAGCTAAAGTTGAGGCTTTAAAAAACATAAACTTATCTATAAATAAAGGAGAGTTTGTTGCTATAGTCGGTCCTAGTGGAAGTGGGAAAAGTACTTTATTACATCTATTAGGAGGCGTGGACAAGCCGAGTGAAGGCGAAGTTTATATAAATGATGTGAATATATATAACTTAAAAGAAAAGGACTTATCCATATTTAGAAGAAGAAATGTAGGGCTAATATATCAGTTTTATAACTTAATACCAGTACTTTCTGTTAAGGAAAATATACTTCTTCCTGCAGAACTAGATAATAGAAAAATAGATCAAGAGTACTTAGATGATTTATTGAAAACTTTAGGGCTTAAAGATAGGGAAAATCATCTTCCAAATGAGCTAAGTGGTGGTCAACAACAAAGAACTTCCATAGGGAGGGCTTTAGTAAATAGACCTGCCATAGTTTTAGCTGATGAGCCTACAGGAAATCTAGATAGTAAAAACTCAAAAGAAGTTATAGAGCTATTAAAGTTATCCGTGAAAAAATATAAGCAGACTCTTATAATGATAACTCATGATTTAAACATAGCTCTTCAAGCAGATAGAGTTATAACTATAGAAGATGGAATCATAAAAAGTGATGAGGTGATCTAAATGAATTTATACACATCTCTTACACTTAGATATTTAAAAGAAAATAAAAAAAGAACTATAGTTACAATAATAGGAATTATATTATCTACTGCATTAATTTGTGGTATAGGAACTATCTATAACAGTTTGATGGATTATGAAATTAGAGAAACTGTGGAAAGAGAAGGAGATTTCCATGCCACATTTTATGATGTACAAAAGAAGGATTTAAGTAAAATAACTAAAAGTGCAGGCATATCTAAATATGCTTATAGTGAAAATTTAGATTTTGGAAAGTATAGCGATGATAATGATTTATTAGACTTAAAGTCTTATGATAAAGGTGCTTTTGATGGATTTCAAATATCTTTAAAAGAAGGTAAGATGCCAACGAACAATAAAGAAATAGTGATTAGTGAAGATTCAAGAATACTTAGAGAAAAGAAAATCAGAGATACAGTCACTCTTAACGTGGGAAAACGAGTAACTAAAGATGGTGAGGCTTTAACAGGTTATTGGGTAAGTGATGATGAAAAACTTGTTGATGGGAAAAAAGAAGAATACAAAATCGTGGGTATAATAAATAAACCTGGGTTTGAATATGGAAAGCAAGTTACAACAGCTATAACTTATTTGGATATAAATAATATTGGAATTAAGGAAGGTATTAATGTATCAATTACTGCAAACAACCCAAAAGAAATTTATGATATAGCGCCAGTTATTGCTAAGAACTTAGGTTTAAAAGTAAAAAATGTAGATGGAGAAGAAGATTCTTCTTATTATAATAATGACAATGGTGTATACTATGAAAATCTAAGTTTTAATGAACATTTATTAAGATTACAAAGTGCCAGTGCTTATGACAATATTAATGGATCTATTGATAAGATTATAATACTAGTTACATCTTTAGTAATTATTTGTACCATAGCAACAGTATATAATGCATTTTCCATATCTATTAGTGAACGTAAGAAACAATTTGGGATTTTAAATTCCATAGGGGCAACAAAAATACAAACTACAAAACTTGTATTAATGGAAGCTTTTATAGTAAGTATTATAGGTATACCTATAGGATTATTAGCAGGTACATTTGCCATAGATATGGTATTTAAAATAATAGGGAAATTTTATGGAAGCTCTATAATAGGAGATCTAGGATTAAGGGTGGTATATAGTCCAACTATTATTATATTAAGTGCAGTGATAGTTATAATAACTATATTAATATCAGCTGTATTGCCAGCAAGACAAGCTGCAAAAATATCACCACTTGAAGCCATAAAAAATAGTAGTAATTTAAAAATAGGAAAAGTCAAAGATTCAAAAATAGTAAGAGCCTTATTTAAAGCAGAAGGAGTTCTTGCTTATAAAAACTTAAGAAGAAATAAAAAGAAATTTAGAATAACTTTATTTTCTCTTATTATAAGTGTTGTTATATTTATATCTTTTAGTGGATTTATGACTTTATTCATCAATGCTAATAAAATACAGTATGGAGAAGCAAATTATGATTTGTATTTATCTTCAAATAGTACAATGGATAAAAATTCATTAGAAGAATTAAAAAATATAGATGGTGTAAACAGACTTTCTGCAGCTAATGATTATGGAATGGGAATTTATCTGCCAGAAGATAAAATATCTAAAGACAATAAAGATATAATAGATGGATATTTTTCAACCGAAAAAATAAACAATAAAACTGCATATGATATACAAAATTGTATAACAAAGATGCCAGGAGATTTTGAAATAAGTAAAATAAATCTTAAAGAAGGTAGTTTTGATAAAAAAGAAGCTATAAAAGAAAAAGGAGTAATACTTGTAAGAAAAAGTTACTATGAAGAGCCTGGTAAAAAATATGAACTTGAGTTAACAAATTATAAAGTTGGAGATACAATTACAGCCTATAATTTAGATTATGAGGGAGAAAAAGAAATAAGAAAAGAAATTAAATTTAAAATAATGGCTATAACTGATGATATACCAATAGGTAGCTCATCATATAACAACATGGGATTAGATTTTATAACATACGATGAAGTAGGAAAAAAACTTGGATATGATGTAAGTACTCATAATATTCATATATCTACAAATAAAGAAGAAGATACAAGAAATGCAGTAAAAGATATTGCAAACAAGTATGGATATGATGTAACTGATAAAATGGAAGAAGTAAAAGAAATGGAAGATACTCTTATAGTAATGCAAATCTTTGTGTATGGATTTGTTACAGTAATTTCTTTAGTAAGTATAACGAATATAGTAAATACAATTAGTACAAATATAAACTTAAGAAAAAGAGAACTTTCTATAATTAAATCCATAGGAGTAACACCTAGAGGATTTAATAAGATGATATACCTAGAAAGTTTACTATATGGAATTTTATCATTACTGTATGGTATTCCTATAGGAATTGGTCTCGTAGCTCTTATGAATGTGATATTAGGTGATGTTATTCAGTTTGGATTAGTGCTTCCTTATGGGGCAATTATTATATCCTTAATAGGCATATTTGTAATTACATTTATTTCATCATATATTCCTATGAAGAAAATAAATAAAGAAAATATAATTGAAAATATTAGACAAGAGAGTATATAAGTCAAAAAAATAGATAGCTACTACTAGCTATCTATTTTTTATTTAAAAGGATTTTCAATTATATTTATTAAATCTGATGATTCAACTTGTTTAGCAGTATTTTCATAAGATTTTTTTATTTTGCTCTCTGATAAATTATCTATTTTATCTAAATCTGATTTATTTGCAATAGGCACTATTTCGTAAATATACTTAGCAGTTTTGCTATTGTAATATTTATTTAGCCAAGTAGGTATACAAGTGACTTTTTCAACTTTTGCCTTCTCATTATTACTTTTACTTATGTCTATATTTATCATTAGACCATCTTCTGTATATTGGTTAAATTGATCTCTAGTTTGGTTAGATAAGAAGTTCCCAAGAGAATAAGCAATTACAGTTTGGTGTTTATTATCACTAGACTTTATAGTTGTTACAGGCTGTACAACATGAGGGTGAGAACCTATTATAACGTTCACACCAGCATCGCAAAGTTTTTGTGCTAGTTCCTTTTGGAAAGAATTTTCTTTAAGAGAATATTTATCTCCCCAGTGTAAATACACTATTTGTAAATCAGTATTCTTCATTTTTTTAAGCGTGTAGTTTATATTGTTAAATGCTCTATCTACACTTGTAGAATCAAAAATATTAACACTGTTTTTGTATTCATCAGATATTTTAACATCATTTAAATATTTGCTATCACCAATAATTCTTCCATAAGAATAAGAAGTAATACCTACATTAATATCATTGATTTCTTTTACTATAAATCTTTCATCATTACTTTCTCTAGTTCCAACTACATCAAGATTTTTATCTCTTAAGGTAGCAAGAGTATTTTTAATACTTAAGTAACCCTTATCATAAGCATGATTGTTTGCTGTGGAAATTAAATCAAAACCAGCATATTTTAAACCATCGGCAAGCTCATCTGGTGAATTAAATTTTGGATAAGAGCTATATCTATAAACTTTATTTCCAGTTAATGTTGTTTCTAAATTAACCGTGGAATAATCAGCTTTTTCAACGTATTTTTTTACATACTCAAAGTTATTATTGAAGTTATATTTTGCACTAGATACATTGTATTGTGCAGTTAATTGAGGATTATAAACCATAGTATCCCCTACAGCTAATAAAGAGGCTTTATTAACTTCTTCATTTTTAGGCGTAAATACAGACGCTTCTTGCGATTTATTTTTAGAGAAGATGGATGTTTTATTAATAATACCAAAAGAAAATGCTCCCATAATTAATATACTTAAGCAAAAACAAATAAGAAATTTCTTAGTATTACGATTGTTATAGTTATACATTTTTTTGCCCCCTATCTTAAAAATATAAAATATTCATATAACTTTATATTATATATAAATTAGCATATTTTCAATGAAAAGTTTTATTTTGTATATTTAAGAGTTTTTTTGGAAATAACTAAGTTAAACAAAATACAATAATATATAAAAAATAAAACCCAGTCTTAAAAATAAGATTGGGTTTTATTTTATTAAATAAGCGTAGAATTTACTTAAAAGGACTATCTACAACTGTGATTATATCAGAATTATCTATCAATGAGGCAGTGTTGTTATATGACTGCTTTACGTTATATTTATTTAAAGACGTGATTGAATTTAGGTCACTTTCATCTTCTATAGGGACAATTTCATAAACATTTTTATAACCATTATTATATTTATTTACCCAAGTAGGTATACAAGTGACTTTTTCCACTTTAGCTTCTTTTTCATTGCTTTTTTTGCTTATATCAATATTAACCATTAGGCCATCTTCACTATATGCCCCTACAGTTTCTCTTCTTTGATTAGAGATATAATTTCCTAAAGAGTAAATTACAAGGGTTTTATTTTTCCCATCTGAAGATGTAATTGTTTCTACAGGCTCCACTACGTGAGGATGAGATCCTATTATGATATCAACACCATCATCACAAAGCTTTTGAGCCAATTGTTTTTGGAAATCTGTTTCATTTCTTGCATATTCTATACCCCAATGTATAATAACAACCTGTATGTCTGAATCTTTCATTTTGTCTGTTGTAGAAGAAATAGTCTCAAATGCTTTATCCACGTCTGAAGAATCGAAAATATTCATTTTATTTTCCCAGTCTTCAGATATTTTAATACCATTTAAATACTTATTATCATTTTTTACATCGCCATAAGAATAAGACGTGATACCAACTTTAATATTATTTATATCTTTTATTATGTATTCCTTGTCAGAAGAGTTTTCTCTTGTACCCACTGTATCAAATCCTTTTTCTTTTAAAGTTGATAATGTTCTATTAACTCCTAAATCCCTTTTATCAAAACTATGATTATTTATTGTTGATAATAAATCAAAACCAGCGTTTTTTAGTGCATCAGCCAACTCATCAGGAGAGTTAAATGTGGGATATGAACTATATTGATACACATCATTGCCAGCCAAGGTTGTCTCCAAATTAGCTAAGCTATAATCAGCGTTTTCAATATATTTTTTTACATATTTAAAGTTATTGTCAAAGTTATAAGTACCAGTTGAATAATCATATTGAGCTTGAAGTTGAGGTGAATGAACCATAACGTCTCCAGTGGCCAATATAGAAGCCTCATAAGTTTTCACATTTTCGTTAAATATAGGAATCGTATTATTTGTTTTACTTTCCTTTGTATCCTTGTTGAAACCCTTATAAATGAAAAAAACTCCCATGCTACATATAACAATTATTATAATCACAAATAATTTGTTATTACTTTTTCTTTTCTTTCTAGATTTTTTTCTAGACATTAATTATCCCCCTTTAATAATTAATTTACATACCCCTTACCAATAATCATATATTTATTGAAATAATTTATCAATTATAAAAAATTTGTATATATGATAATTACCTTGACAATAATCACATAATAAAAATAATAAGGTGAAAATATGAATAATATTGAAAAAGGTAAAATAGGTGAAAAAATTGCATTAAAATACATTATTTCAAAAGGTGGAAAAATAATAGAACAAAATTATAGAACGAAAATGGGAGAAGTTGATATAATAGCCAAATTAAATGGGGAATTAGTTTTTGTTGAAGTAAAAAGCAGAAGTAATATAAATTATGGATATCCATCAGAGTCAGTTAATTATAAGAAAAAAAGAAAAATAACTAATGTGGCAAAATATTATATTTTAGACAATTCTTTAGAAAATCTATCTATTAGGTTCGATGTAATTGAAATTTATTTTAATGAAAAAAAAATAAATCATATTGTGAATGCTTTTTAGGAAAGGGGAAATATGTTAAGTATAATAAATTCTAATAATTTGATAGGAATAGAAAGTTTTTTAGTAAAGGTGGAGACGGATATAAGTAGAGGTATTCCATCATTTAATGTGGTAGGACTTCCTAGTACAGAAGTAAGGGAAGCAAGAGAAAGAGTAAAATCTGCAATAATCAATAGTGGCTATGATTTTCCAAATTCAAGAATAGTAGTTAATTTATCACCAGCAGACATTAAAAAAGAAGGTTCATTTTTAGATTTACCTATTTCCATTGGTATATTAAGAAAATATTTAAATAAAGAGGATTCATATTTAAATGAGTGCGTCTTTGTTGGAGAGTTATCTTTAGATGGACACTTGAGAAAAGTAAAGGGAATTTTATCTTTAGTAATTGGAGCTAAAAAAGAAAACTTTAAAAGAATTTTTATACCATATGATAACTTAAGAGAAAGTAATTTTATTGATGGAATAGAAATTATACCTGTAAAAACCTTGAAGGAATGCATTAATTATCTCAATGAAAATAAAAATATTTCTTTAAATTATAAGGACTTAGAAGTAGAAGATGTAAAGTGTAGTTACACAGAAGACTTTAAAGATGTGAAGGGCAATTACTTTGTAAAAAGAGCTGCTGAAATATGTGCTGCAGGAAATCATAATCTTATTATGGTAGGTCCTCCTGGATCAGGTAAAACCATGATTGCAAAACGTATTAGAACCATATTACCTAAATTAGATAAAGATGAAATGATTGAAATAAGTAAGATTTATAGTATAGCAGGATTAATTGATGAAGAATATGGAATAATTAAAGAGCGACCTTTCAGATCTCCTCACCATAGCACAACCATGCAATCTTTAGTAGGAGGAGGTTATAATTCTAAGCCAGGAGAAATTACTTTATCTCATAGAGGCGTATTGTTTTTAGATGAAATAGCAGAATTTGATAGAAGAATACTGGAGTGCTTAAGGCAACCTATGGAAGACAAATATGTAAATATATCTAGAGTAAGACATAATGTGAAATATCCTTGTAATATGCTAGTTATTGGAGCTATGAATCCTTGTCCATGTGGTTTATATTTATCAAAAACACAATGTCGTTGCCAAAGTTTTGATATTATTCGATATAGAAATAAATTATCCGGACCACTTTTAGATAGATTTGATATATTTGTGGAAATGACTCAAATACCTTTTAAAAAACTTAATGAAAAATCCCAGGAAGAAACTTCTACAGAAATAAGAGTTAGGGTTGAAAAAGCAAGAAAAATACAAAAACAAAGATTTAAAGATGAGTTAATAAGCACCAATAATGAAATGTCTACAGCTATGATAGACAAGTATTGTAAATTAGATAATGATACTAAAAATATTTTAGATGAAATTTATAATAAGCATGAGTTAAGTAATAGAAGTTATACAAAATTAATAAAGATTGCCAGAACAATAGCAGATTTAGAAGGAGAAGAAGATATAAACTCAAGTCATGTATTAGAGTCTTACTCATTTAGAAAAGCTTATTATACATATTTTAAGTCTAGATTGGAGTGAATTATGAATAAAAGGGATATTTATTTATGCATAAAATCAATAAAAGGATTAAGCACCATAACTCTTGGTAAAATACTTAATGAAGTGGGTAGTGTAGAGGAAATTATAAATCTTAGTGAAAAAGATATATATAATTTAAAAAATATAAGTTTAAATATTAAAGAAAATCTAGTAAAATATATTAGTCGTTTCAATTTAGATGAAATTAAGGAAAAATTATATAAAAACTCTATTCAGTATATTTGTATAGAAGACAAAGAATATCCAGAAAAACTTAGAAATATTTATAGTTCTCCTTTATTATTATTTTATAAAGGGGATTTGTCCATAATAAATAATAATTTAAATATAGCAATGGTAGGATCTAGAAAACCTACGCCATACGGAATGAATTGTGCACATCGTATTAGTTATGAATTATCTGAGCAAAATATTAATATAATAAGTGGACTTGCATTAGGAATAGACTCTTGCTGTCATAGAGGGTGTATAAAGGGAAGAGGTAAGACCATAGCAGTCTTAGCATCATCTTTAGATAATATTAGACCATCAACTAATGAACCACTTGCTAATGACATTTTAGAAGATGGAGGATTAATTTTATCAGAGTACAACGTAGGACATATTACAACTCGAGGAAATTTTCCATGTAGAAATAGAATTATTAGTGGAATAAGTGATGGTATTATTGTTGT
The DNA here is from genome assembly GCF_051148895.1 of Terrisporobacter vanillatitrophus. Lineage (GTDB taxonomy): Bacteria > Bacillota > Clostridia > Peptostreptococcales > Peptostreptococcaceae > Terrisporobacter > Terrisporobacter vanillatitrophus. The sequence continues at coordinate 2,754,702 of NZ_CP154625.1, read as the reverse complement.
AGAAGCAGGAGAAAAAAGTGGTGCATTAATTACTGCTGATTTAGGATTAGATCAAGGTAAAAATATATTTGCAGTTCCTGGTGGTATTGATTCAGATTTAAGCAAAGGTTGTCATAAAATAATTAAAGAAGGTGCAAAATTAATAGAAAATATTGATGACATTTTAAATGAATATAATAATAGTGGTTTTAATAATAATAAAAATAGTATAGAATATGATATTAAGGATTTAAATAATGAAGCATTAAAAATAATTGAGGTTATAAAAAGACAAGGTATGTTGCAAATTAATGAAATTTGTGATACTACTGGTATTGATATTAAAAATGTAAATACTATCATAAATGAATTGTTACTAAGAGACTTAGTTGTTGAAATGAATAATAAAATGTTTAGTATAAACTAAAAATAATTTAATGGTGGGGGTGTGAAAATGGCGAAAACATTGGTAATTGTGGAATCGCCTGCAAAAGCTAAAACAATAGAAAAATTCTTAGGAAAAAGCCATTATACTGTAAAGGCTTCAGTTGGTCATGTTAGAGATTTACCTAAAAGTACTTTAGGTGTTGATATAGATAACGATTTTGAACCTAGATATATTAATATCAGAGGTAAAGGTGATTTAATAAAAGAATTAAAAAAAGAAGCTAAAAAATCTAAGAAAGTATATCTGGCAACAGACCCTGATAGAGAAGGAGAAGCAATTTCTTGGCATTTAGCATATATACTTGGTATTGACGAAAATGATGAATGTAGAATAGAATTCAATGAGATAACAAAAGATGCTATCAAGAAAGCTATAAAAAGTCCTAGAAACATAGATTTAAAACTTGTAGATGCTCAACAAGCAAGGAGAGTATTAGATAGACTTTTAGGATATCAAATAAGTCCTATCCTTTGGGCAAAAGTAAGAAAAGGTCTTAGTGCAGGTAGGGTACAATCAGTAACAACAAAATTAATATGTGAAAGAGAAAGAGAAATTAATGAATTTGTACCTAAAGAATATTGGACTTTAGAAATTGAAGGAAAAACTCAAGATGGAGAAATTGTATTATTTAAATTTATATCATTTAACAATGAAAAAATAGATTTAAATAATGAAGAAGAAGTGAATAAAGTTTTAGATGATATAAAAAATGGAAAATTAATAGTAGAAAAAATTGAATCAAAAACCAGAAGGAAGTCTGCTCCAAAGCCGTTTACAACTAGTGTACTTCAACAAGATGCAGCTAATAAATTATCTTTTACAACTAAAAAGACAATGATAATAGCTCAAGAATTATACGAAGGTGTGGATATTGAAGGAGAAGGAACCGTAGGTCTTATATCATACATAAGAACAGATTCAAAAAGAATTTCTGAAGAAGCTAAGGAAAAGTCAAAATCATATATCTTTGAAGAATTAGGAGAAAACTACTATAAAGTAAATACTGACAAAAAAGAAAATAAAGAAAAGAAAAAAGTACAAGATGCCCATGAAGCTATTAGACCAACTTCAGTACTTAGAACACCAGATAGTGTAAAAAGTTCATTAAGTAAAGATCAATATAAGCTTTACAATTTGATTTGGAGAAGATTTGTAGCTAGTCAGATGGAAGACTCTTTATTCGATGTTTTAAATGTAGATTGCAAAATAGGAAATGCATTATTTAGAGCAACAGGTTCAGTAATGAAATTTGATGGATATACTAAGATTTATAATTTTACAGAACGAGAAGATAAAATTTTACCTCCAATAAAGGAAAGTGATGAGTTAGAAGTAAATCAATTTATACCTTCTCAACACTTTACTCAGCCACCAGCAAGATTTACTGAGGCTAGCTTGGTAAAAACTTTAGAAGAACTTGGTATAGGTAGACCTAGTACTTACGCTCCGACAATAACAACAATACTAAATAGAGGTTATGTTGAAAAACAAGGGACTAGTTTACATCCAACAGAGTTAGGTATGATAGTAACTGATATTTTAAATATAAACTTCCAAAAATTTATTGATGTTGACTTTACTGTTAAGATGGAAAGTAAATTAGATGAAATAGAAGAAGGCGATATCAGGTGGAAGAATGTTGTTGGTGAATTTTATGAGCCTTTAAAAGAAGCCATAGAAGAAGCTAAAGAAAAAATTGAAAAAATTAACATGGATGAAGAAACTGATGAAATTTGTGAACTATGTGGCTCAAACATGGTTATTAAATACGGTAGATTTGGTAAATTTATGGCATGTAAGAATTATCCAGATTGTAAAAATACAAAACCATTGGTTAATAAGGTAGGAGTAAAATGTCCTAAGTGTAAAGAAGGAGAGATTATTCTTAGAAAATCTAAAAAAGGTAAGGCTTTTTATGGATGTTCAAATTATCCAGAGTGTGATTTTATAAGTTGGTACAAACCTACGGGCGAAATTTGTAAAGAATGTGGTTCTTACATGGTAGAAAAACAAACAAAAAATGAGACAAAAGAGGTATGTTCTAATAAAGAATGTAAGGCTGAAGGAAGAATTTTAGAATAAAATTATGGAGATGACAGAATATTGGCAAAAATATAAACAATTTATTGTTTAGTGTACATTTTTGTGTTAGAATGAAATAGGTAAAATAAGTAAATGACTAGGAAACTAGAGAATATTAAATTCTTGAAACCTTAAACTTTGTTAAGGAGATGATTAAATGGCAAGTGAAGTATTACAAAAGACAAGAAGAATCAATAAAACTCTTCAAACAAGCGGAGGTAGTAGTGTATCATTTAATTTATTAGCAGAAACATTAGGGGAAGTATTAGATGCTAATATATATGTTATAAGTGCAAAAGGAAAAGTAATAGGACTTTATTTAACAGATATTCAAGATAGTTCTGTTATAGAAGATGAAGAAACTAAGTTACAAGTTTTCCCTAAAGCTTATACTGATAGTGTTTTAAAAATTAATGAAACATTGGAAAACCTAACAGGAGAGAAAGTATTAGATGTATTTCCATATGAGCAAGGAAGATTAGAAAAATATACTACAATTGTTCCTATACTAGGAAGTGGACAAAGACTTGGTACACTAGTAATATCAAGATATAATGATATATTTACAGACGATGACTTAGTTATATCTGAGTATAGTGCTACAGTAATAGGTATGGAAGTTCTAAGAGGACTTAGTGAAGAAATGGAAGAAGAAATGAGAAAAACTGCAATAGTTCAAATGGCTATAGGAACATTATCTTACTCAGAACTAGAAGCAGTTGAGCATATTTTCAAAGAATTAGAAGGAAGTGAAGGTTTACTTGTTGCTAGTAGAATTGCTGACAGAGTTGGAATAACAAGATCAGTAATTGTAAATGCCCTTAGAAAATTTGAAAGTGCAGGGGTGATTGAGTCTAGATCTTTAGGGATGAAGGGGACTCATATAAAAATTCTTAATGATAAGTTAATACCAGAACTTAAAAAAGTAAGAAGTAATTATTAGAAAAAAGGTATCTTTATAAGATACCTTTTTTACATATAAAGGAGTGGAAGATATGCAACCTTTAGCAGATAAATTACGTCCTAAAAACTTAGATGATATGGTAGGACAATCTCATATAATTGGCAAAGGGAAAATTATAAATAAATTATTAGATAATAATACTATTCCAAATATGATATTGTATGGTCCTCCAGGTACAGGGAAAACAACACTTGCAAACATTATAGCGAATTGTACCAATAAAAAATATGTAAAGCTTAATGCTGTAAATTGTGGAGTTAAAGAAATAAAAGAAGTAATTGATGCAAATAAACAAGATTTGTTTTCTTACAACGGTATACTTTTAATGCTTGATGAAATACAAGCCCTTAACCGTAAACAGCAGCAATCTTTATTAGAAGTAATAGAAGATGGCTCAGTCACGTTAATAGCTAGTACTGCAGATAATCCATATTTCGTAGTATATAAGGCAATTTTAAGTAGAAGTACAATATTTGAATTTAAGCCTATTGTAAAAAGTGATATATTAAAAGGTCTAAATAGGACTGTAAATAAAATGAAAAGTTTATATTCATATGAGAGTATTCACATAGAAGATAAGGCTTTGGAGTATATTGCAGATACTTGCAATGGTGATATGAGAAGTGCTTTAAATAAATTAGAGTTAGTTTTTAACGTGGGAATAGACATTCTCAATAACTCAGTGACAGTAACACTAGATGATGTTATAAATTGCTCTTCTGTAAAAATGTTAAATTATGATAAAGGTGGAGATGATGGATATTCTATATTGTCAGCTTTTCATAAATCATTAAGAGGCTCAGATGCTGATGGAGCAATTCATTATTTAGCAAGATTAATAAAAGCAGGAGATCTTCAATCAATAACAAGAAGATTATTATGTGTTGCCAGTGAAGATGTGGGTTTGGCAGTGCCTCAAGCTATAACTATAACTGAGGCTTGTGTTTCAGCAGCTCTTCAATTAGGTTTTCCAGAAGCACGTATACCTCTAGCACAAGCAACTATATATCTGGCACAATGTCCTAAGTCTAATTCGGCAATTAATGCCATAGATATGGCTTTGCACGATTTGGATAATATTGAAACAGGAGAAATACCAAACCATCTAAAAGATGCTCATTATGCTGGTGCAAAAAAATTAGGTAGAGGTGTTGAATATAAATTTCCTCATAACTTTGAAAATCATTATGTAGAGCAACAGTATTTACCAGATGCAATAAAAGATAAAAAATATTATGTGCATGGTAAAAATAAAAATGAAAGTGCATTCCAAAATTATTGGGAATTAATTAAAAATAAATCAAAATAAAAAACAAATATGCCAATGGTATATTTGTTTTTTATTTTGTCGGTAATATTTAACTATACTTTTTCGTGAGGTGTAGTTTTCATTTGGTTATTTAAGTTGTGTTGTTTTGTAGTAGTTTTACTGCTATATTTTGCTTCATCTTGGGCAGCTATTTTAACATTTACTTGTACATCATTCATATTAATTGTTCCTAATTCGCTAGATATTTCTAACTTCTCATTTTCGTAATCTTTCATTTTTTTTGTGCTAGGTCTTTTTTTGTCAGTCATTTTAACACATCCTTTTGCATATTTATAAGATTATTATTTGTTTTAAATGATTTAAAATTCTTATAAAAGATTACCAGTAAAAAATCATAAAAAATTAATTATTTAACTATATATATTAGTAAGTACAATTTTTAATTGCAAGTGAAATTAAATAAACTTATGATTAATATTGAGGAGTTTTTAGTAATTTTAATAAATGATGGTTATATATCAGGGGGAATGTTAATGATTCAAAGACTAAATAGTACTTATCATAAGAAAGTTATTGAATATTTGCACAAAGAAAGAGAAGTGAATATATTTTTATTAAGTGATATTGAAAGATATGGCTATGATAGTTATTTTTTTAGCATTTATGGTGGAATAAATGAAGAAGGAGAAATTGAAGGTATTTTACTAAAATGTTTTGAATTTATTATATTTTATGCTTATGATAAGTTTAATGTAGATGATTTTGCAGAATTTATAAACGATAGTAATTGTGAAGAGGTCTGCGGAAAATCACAATCATTGGAAAAATTAGAAACAAAGATTTACTTAGAAAGATATAGAAAAGTTAATATTTTTAAATTAATTAATAAAAATCTACTACCTCCGTACATAGAAGATAATATTAAGCTTAGAAAAATTAGGTTTGGTAATTTAAATAAAATAGTAAGATTATATGAAGAAATAGATGAATTTGAAGACACAACAGTAGATAATATTAAGTCTAGTTTAAAAACTGGAAGAGGATACTGTATAGAAAGAGAAGGAAAAGTAGTTTCTATGGCTAAAACAACTTCAGAAAATAGACATAATGCTATGATTATAGGGGTGGGTACTCACCCTAAATATAGAAAGAGAAGCTATGCTACCAAATGCTTAATAAAGATTTGTAATGAATTACTAGAGGAAAACAAAATTCCATGTTTGTTTTGTGATAATGAAGCAGCAGGTGATATTTATAAAATGTTGGGATTTGAACAAATTGGATACTGGAGTATATATCGAAAATAGAAAAAATTATAAGAAGATAATTTGATTTTTCAAGTTATCTTTTTCTATTTATGGGTATAAATGAAGTATCATTAAATGTTAAGAAATTAATTCTGATAAAAATAGTCAGAAATAATCTTGACAAAAATAGTAGGAAATAATACAATGATATCAAAGTAATTCATACAAGTTTACTATGAATTATATTGGATACAGAGGGTGATAAAAAATGAAATTATCAACTAAAGGTAAATATGGACTGAAGGCAATATTTGAATTATCTTTGCATGTTAATGAAGGTCCTATGCCTTTAAACATAATTGCAAGTAAACAAAAAATACCAGAGCAGTATTTAGAACAAATATTTTCTACATTAAAAAGGTCAAAATTAATAACTAGTGTAAGAGGAGCACAAGGCGGATATCTTCTTAATAAAGCACCTAATGAGGTTACTGTAGGTGATGTACTTACTATACTTGAGGGCCCTGTGGCACTTTCTCAATGTATTATAGATGAAGGCGTTTGTGAAAATGCAAATGATTGTTCTACCAAATTAGTATGGGAAAAGTTGAAAAAAGGGATTGAAGACGTACTAAATTCAATTACACTACAAGATATGGTTGATGACTACAATAAAAGAAATAACATAAAAGAATTTGATATAACAGAGTTAATGAATAATAAAAAATAGGAGATGAGTTTACGATGGAAAAAAGAAGATTATACATGGATTATTCAGCTACTACTCCAGTAAAAAAAGAAGTATTAGACGAAATGATGCCATATTTAACTGATTACTTTGGAAATGCCTCAAGTTTCCACTTATTTGGGAGAGAAGCAAAAACAGCTTTAGATAAATCTAGAAAACAAGTTGCATCACTTATTAATGCAGATCCAAGTGAAATATATTTCACAAATGGTGGTAGTGAAAGTGATAACTGGGCTTTAGAAGGAACAGCTTTTGCAAGAAGAGATAAAGGAAATCATATAATAACAAGTAAAATAGAACATCATGCTATACTTCACACTTGTGAATATTTACAAAAAGTACATGGATTTGAAGTTACTTATCTAGATGTTGATGAGAACGGAAAAGTAGATTTAGAACAATTAAAAAGAGAAATAAAAGATACTACTATACTTGTAAGTATAATGTATGCAAATAATGAAGTAGGAACAATACAACCTATAAAAGAAATAGCTAAAATAGCTCATGAACATGGGGCTTTAATGCATACAGATGCAGTTCAAGCAGCTGGTAATATACCAGTAGATGTTAAAGATATAGATGTTGACTTAATGAGTATGTCTTCTCATAAAATATATGGGCCAAAGGGGATTGGTTCTTTATATATGAAAAAAGGTTTAAGAATACACAACCTTATACATGGTGGAGCTCAAGAAAAGAAAAAAAGAGCTGGTACAGAAAATATACCTGCAATAGTAGGATATGGAAAAGCAGCAGAGATAGCTAAAGAAAACATGGAACACCATGTAACAGAATTAACAAGACTTAGAGAAAAACTTATAGAAGGTGTATTAGAGAGAATACCTCATACAAGAGTAAATGGTCATAGAACTGATAGATTACCAGGTAATGCAAACTTCTCATTTGAATTTATAGAAGGTGAGGGAATATTACTATTATTAGATCAAGTAGGAATAGCTGGTTCAAGTGGTTCTGCTTGTACATCAGGATCTCTAGATCCATCTCATGTATTAATGGCAATAGGATTAACTCATGAATGGGCACATGGTTCTTTAAGACTTACTGTGGGAGATTTTACAACTGAAGATGATATAGATTATATATTAGAAAATCTACCAAAAATAATTGAAAGACTTAGAGGATTATCACCTTTATATCAAACTTATTTACAAGCACAAAATTAATAATAAATTTAAACTAAATAGATAGAGTGGAGAATGTTAGGAGGAAAAGATTATGCAATATAGTGATAAAGTAATGGATCATTTCTTAAACCCAAGAAATGTTGGACAAATAGAAGATGCAAGTGGAATAGGTGAAGTTGGAAATGCTAAATGTGGGGATATAATGAAAATATTCCTTGATATAGAAGATGACATAATAAAAGATGTTAAATTCCAAACATTTGGATGTGGTTCGGCTATAGCTTCTTCATCAATGGCTACAGAAATGGTAAAAGGAAAAACTATACATGAAGCTTTAGATATTACTAATAAAGCTGTTGCTGAGGCTCTAGATGGTTTACCACCAGTTAAAATGCACTGTTCAGTTTTAGCAGAACAAGCTATAAAAGCAGCATTAATAGATTATGCAGAAAAAAATAATATACACATACCAGAATTAGATGGTGTAGTTATAGATGATGATCATCACCATGATATAGAAGAAGACTAATATAAAATAAATAAAATCTTTGGGGTAACTTATCTCAAAGATTTTTTTTGTCAACGAAGCAAGAAATTTTGAGAATTTAAAAATATACTTTTAAAATTCTTTTAAAGTATATATAATATAGAGAATGAGGTGATTTAGAAAATGAGCAAAAGAGTAATGATAGGTATGAGCGGTGGAGTAGATAGCTCTGTTGCTGCATACTTACTAAAAAAACAAGGATACGAAGTAATCGGCGTTACTATGAAATTATGGCAAGACGATGAAGAATATGATCTGATAGAAAATGATGGTGGGTGTTGTTCACTGGCAGCAGTAGAAGATGCAAGGGCTGTTGCAGACAAAATAGGCATACCATTTTACGTATTAAATTTTAAAGATGTATTTAAAGAAAAAGTAATAGATTATTTTATTGATGAATATTTACAAGGAAGAACACCAAACCCTTGTATAGCATGTAATAAACATATAAAATTTGATGACCTATATAGAAGAGCCATGGCACTAGGTTGTGATTATGTGGCAACTGGTCATTATGCTAAGATTGAAAAAGACGAAGAAACTGGTAGAAATTATTTAGTGAAATCAGTGACTGATAAAAAGGACCAAACTTATGCATTATATAATCTAACACAAGAGCAATTAGAGCATACATTGCTTCCGATTGGTGATTATGAAAAAGATAGAGTAAGAGAAATCGCAAAAGAAATGGGAATGGACGTTCATAATAAACCTGATAGCCAAGAAATTTGTTTTGTAAAAGATAATGATTATGCAAACTATGTAAAAAGACATTCAAATAAACGTATTAAAGAAGGAAACTTTGTAGATACTAAAGGTAATATTTTAGGAAAACATAAAGGAATAATTTATTACACAATAGGACAAAGAAAAGGATTAGGTATTGCTTTTGGTAAGCCTATGTTTGTTCTTGATATAAATCCAGATACTAATGAAGTAATCTTGGGATCAAATGATGATTTATTCAGTAATGAATTAATAGCAAAAGATGTTAACCTAATAACAGTAGATGAGATTGTAGAACCAATTAGAGTAGAAGCAAAAATAAGATACTCTGCAAAACCATCTCCAGCTACAGTATACAATAGCGGAAAAGATTCCATAAGAATAGTATTTGACGAACCTCAAAGAGCTATTACTAAAGGCCAATCTGTTGTAATGTATCAAGGGAACAAAGTAGTTGGCGGAGGAATTATAGACAAAAGTTTATAATATACTTGATTATAAATTGAAAATTTAGTAGAATTACTATAAGAAAATATAATTTTACAAATAATTTAAATACAGTGAAAAGAAGTAGTAAGATATTTAAAGTCTTCACAGAGAAGGAGAAATGGTGAGAACTCCTAGAATAGAATATTTGAAGCAGTCTTGGAGTATCAATCTGGAAATTAAGTATAGATTGACGGTAGTTACGTTATAGCTAAGGTTTTCCGAAGATATCATATTTATTATGATAATTAGGGTGGTACCGCGAATATACCTCGCCCCTATATAGTTTTATATAGGTGCGAGGTTTTTAAATTTATTTTAAGTAAAGTGAATTTTAAAATATATTTGCTAATTTAAGATAAATATATTTATTACTTAAACGATGGTAAAAATAGGAAGATTTATTTGTAAAGAAAAAGATATAAATTATAGGAGGTAAAGCTAATGCAAAACTTAGGAGCTAATGAAATTAGAAAAAGATTTTTAGAGTTTTTTGAATCAAAAGGACATTATGTAGGTAAAAGTGCGTCTTTAATACCAAACAATGATAAAAGTTTATTACTTATAAACTCAGGTATGGCACCCCTTAAAAATTATTTTTCAGGAGTGGAAGTACCACCAAGTAAAAGAATGTCTACTTGTCAGAAATGTATAAGAACAGGTGATATAGAAAATGTTGGTAAAACTGCTAGACATGGTACTTTCTTTGAAATGATGGGTAACTTCTCATTTGGAGATTACTTCAAACCAGAAGCTGTAACATGGGCATGGGAGTTTATAACGCAACATTTACATATACCAGAAGATAAACTATGGGTAACTGTATACTTAGATGATGATGAAGCGTATGATTACTGGGTTAAAGAAATAGGTGTGCCAGAAGAGAGAATGGTTAGACTTGGAAAAGATGATAACTTTTGGGAAATAGGACTTGGACCATGTGGACCTTGTTCAGAAATATATTTTGATAGAGGTGAAAAATTTGGATGTGATAATCCGGATTGTAAGCCAGGATGTGATTGTGATAGATACTTAGAATTCTGGAACTTAGTTTTCACTCAATTTGATAGACAAGAAGATGGAACTTATCCAGAACTAGCTAACAAAAACATAGATACTGGTATGGGACTTGAAAGAATGGCTTGTATAATGCAAGACGTAGATAATATATTTGAAATAGATACTATAAAATATATTATTGAAGGAATAGAAGAATTAGCAAATATTAAATATGGAAAAGATGCTAAAAATGATGTATCTATAAGAATAATAACTGACCATATGAGAGCTATGAGTTTTTTAATAGCTGATGGTGTATTACCATCAAATGAAGGAAGAGGATATGTTCTTAGAAGATTACTTAGAAGAGCAGCTCGTCATGGTAAATTATTAGGAATTAAAGAAGATTTCTTATATATGCTATTTGACAGGGTTAAAGAAGTAAGTGGACAGGCATATCCAGAATTAGCAGAAAAAGAAAATTACGTTAAAAAAGTAATTAAGATAGAAGAAGAAAAATTCAACGAAACTTTAGATCAAGGTGTTGAAATATTAAATTCTTATATAGATGAGCTAAAAGAAAACAATGAAAAAGTTTTAAGTGGAGAAAAAGCATTTAAATTATATGATACTTATGGATTCCCTATGGACTTAACTCAGGAAATTCTTGAAGAACAAGGTTACGAAATAGATGAAGATGGATTCCAAGAAGAAATGGAAGCACAAAGACAAAGAGCTAGAGCTGATAGAGGAGCTATGGAAGATGAAGGTTGGAAAGAAGACCCACTATCAACATTGGATGAAAGTATAGCTTCTACGTTTGATGGATACAAAAACTTAAATGTTTATGGCAATGTTACTGCTATAGTTAAAGGTGATGAAGTAGTAAATACTATATGTGAAGGTGAAAAAGCTATAGTAGTGCTAAATGAAACTGCTTTCTATGCAGAAGGTGGAGGACAAGCTGGAGATATAGGTACATTAGAAAATGCAGAAACTATATTTGAAGTTGTGGATACTAAAAAAGGTGCAAACAACACTATAAAACACATAGGATTTGTAAAAAAAGGTAAAATAAGTGTAAATGATAAATTAGAATCAAAAGTTAACAAAGAAATAAGAATGGCTTCTGCAAGAAACCATACTGCAACGCACTTATTACATGAAGCATTAAAAGAAGTTTTAGGTGATCATGTTAACCAAGCTGGTTCTTTAGTAACTCCAGAAAGGTTAAGATTTGACGTGACTCATTTTGAACCAATATCAAAAGAGGAGTTAAAATTAGTAGAAGAAAAAGTAAATACTGCTATTTTAGATGCATTAGACATAAATTGTGAAATTATGAATATAAAAGATGCAAAAGAAAAAGGAGCTATGGCACTCTTTGGCGAAAAGTATGGTAATGAGGTAAGAGTTGTATCTATGGGGGACTACTCAGTAGAGCTTTGTGGAGGAACTCACCTTAACAATACTTCTCAAGTTGGACTATTCAAAATATTATCTGAAGGTGGAGTAGCAGCTGGTGTTAGAAGAATAGAAGCTATAACTGGTAGGGCTGTTTATGAATACTTAACGAACAGAGATACAGTAATAAATGACATATGTGTAACCTTAAAAACAAAAGAAGATAATTTAGTTCAAAGAGCTCATACTTTAGTAGAAGAAAATAAATCTTTATCTAAAGAATTACAAGATGCAAAAACTAAATTAAATTTACAATCAGTTGATGCTTTATTAGATTCAAAAGTTGATGTGTCTGGAGTAAGTTTACTGTGTGCTAAATTTGAAGGAATAGACATGAACTCTTTAAAAGAAACAGCAGACTCTCTAAGAGACAAAGTTGGAAGTGGAGTAGTAGTTCTTTCAAATGTAGTAGATAATAAAGTAAACTTTGTTGTTACTGCAACAAATGATGTAATAGAAAAAGGTGTACACTCAGGAAATATTGTAAGAGAAGTTGCAAAAATAGCTAACGGTAAAGGTGGCGGAAGACCAAACATGGCACAAGCTGGAGCAACTGATATTTCAAAAGTAGATGAAGCTTTAAGTTATGCAAGTGAGGTTATAAAAAGCCAAGTTAAATAACTGAAAGGGGGAATTATTTTGGATAATAATTTCGATTATACAGTGAAATTCGAAGGAGTTACAGAAAATAAAAGTATGAGCGTAGGAGAAACAATAAATTATGTTTATCAAGCTCTACAAGAAAAAGGATATGATCCTATCAATCAAATGATAGGATATATCCTATCTGGTGACTCTAGTTATATAACAAGTCACAAAGACGCTAGAACAGTAATAAGAAAATACGAAAGAGATGAATTGCTAGAAGAAATTCTTAAGTATTATCTATCAAAATAGAAAGTAGGTCAAATAAATGAGGAAAAAAATAATATCATTATTATTATTAATCATGATATGTATTGGATTTATTCCCAATTATTCCTTTGCAACAGAAGAAGGTAAGGTTATTTATATAAGTATGAATAGAGTTAATATAGATGATTTACAAAGAATACCTGTTTTAAAAGAAGAGTTAAGCAAGAGTGGATATATTGGTTTAATGAATACTAGAGGTGATCAAGGAAATGACGATGCAAGATCATATGCTAGTATAGGTGCTGGATGTAGAGCTAATGTAGTTAATAATGAAGTTATATCTTTTGAAAATTTAACTGATGAGAATGGTAAAATATACAAAGCATCTACAGGAGCAAATCCCAAAAGTATAAATAACCTATCTGTCAATAAATCTATTAATAACAATGTTGAAAGTGGAAGTTATGGTTCTACATTGGGACTACTTGGTCAAACATTAGCTGATAATAACAAAAAAGTAGCATTATTAGGTAACAGTGATATTGTAGAAAATAATCAATTGATAAAAATAAGAAATGCAGGATTAATATGTATGGACACTTTTGGTAGAGTTGATTCTGGAAATGTGGATAATATTACTGTAAAAGATTTAAATATGCCATATGGACTAAGAACAGACTACGATAAATTAACTGCTGACACTAAAACATATTATGAAAGTAGTGAGGCTTTATTTATAGAACTTGGTGATACATATAGACTAGATGAATACAAATCGAACTTAAATGAAAATACATATAGCAAAACAAGAAATCAAATTTATTCTTATATAAATACTTACTTAAAAGAAGTATTTAATATGGTAAGTGAAAATGATGTTGTATATATTGTAAGTGAATTTCCTAGTACTCTAGATTATAATAATAAAAGACGTCTAACTCCTGTTATTAAATTTTCTGATAATAAAAAAGGATTATTAGAAAGTGCGACAACGAGAAGAGATGGAATAATAGCAAATTTAGATCTAGGTGTAGATATTTTAAATGAATTTGGACTAAAAAATGAAGTTATGATAGGAAGAGCATTAAATAATATTGAAAAAGATAACAATATGGATTTCATATCTTCAGAATATGAAAAAATAGTTTCAATAAATAATATAAGAGCTACAGTTGTAAACACTTTTGTGGGAATTGTATCTGCATCATGGGTAATAGCGATGTTAGCTTTATTATGTAAAGATAAATTACCTCACAAAGAAAAAATCTTTGTAATATTAAAAGAGTTAATTAAGTTAGGATTGATAATGCCTTTAACTTTATTACTATCACCTATATTTAACTTTAAGAGTCAATTAGGATTAGTAGGTGGCGTTGTTATAATGACCATTTTACTTTATTTATCAGGACGAGTGCTATTTAAAGACAATGATATTAAACAAATGGGATATTATGCATTACTTACTATAACTTTAATTGCTATTGACTCAGTTATGGGAACCCCTCTTATGAAAAATTGTATAATGAGCTATGATTCAATAGTTGGAGCTAGATATTATGGAGTTGGTAATGAGTATGAAGGTGTAACAATAGCAAGTGCGGTATTTGCATTATCCGTACTTCTTAATTACAAAAAAATACCAAAGTGGTTTACGATTGTTTTATCAGTTGCAATACTTATTACAAGTGCATTTCCTTCAATGGGTGCAAATGTTGGAGGAGCTATATCTGAATGTATAGCATACTTATTATTTATTATGTTAATATTTGATGTAAAGTTAGACTTCAAAAAAATCATGATATTAGGTTTATCAGCAGTTGTATTGGTTTTAATATTTGCAGGTTTGGACTTAATGTTAGGAATGGAGTCTCACTTAGGAGTATTTACTCAACAAATACTACAAGAAGGACCACAAGCTATACTTAATACATTTGGTAGAAAAATATCTATGAACTTAAAGCTAGCTAAATCTTCTGTATGGGTAAACATATTATTGGTAGGAATAGCTGTAATTGGTACATTTATATTTAGACCTTCTAAACATATGAAAAATATATCTAATAAATATCCTATGATATTTAAAGGATTTATTGCATCTATGGTAGGATGCTTAATAACATTATTAGTTAATGACTCTGGAATAGTAGCAGCAGCTACAGCATCTATATATATACTAATACCAATTTTAATTATTAGTATTAATATGATAATATTTAATGATAAAATAGAATAGCAATTGAAATTAGCCAGAATTTAATTCTGGCTAATTTTTTTAATATAAAATAACTTATATAAGTACCTATTAATTATATTTATAAGTGGTTGCTAAAAAATCTTATTTAAGGTAATGTTAGAAGAGAAAAAGTACGCTTGAACAGTAATGAGAAAATCCGAAAGAGATGAATTACTGGGAAAAATTCTTAAGTGTTATTTATCAAAATAGAAAGTGGGTCAATTATAATGAGTAAAAAAATAATAGCATTATTATTATTAATTATGACATGTATTGGATTTATCCCTAATTATTCCTTTGCGGCAGAAGAAGGTAAAGTCATTTATATAAGTATGAATAGATCTAATATAAATGATTTACAAAGAATACCTGTTTTAAAAGAAAAATTAAGTAAGAGTGGATATATTGGTTTAATGAATACTAGAGGTGATCAAGGAAATGATGATGCAAGATCATATGCTAGTATAGGTGCAGGAGGCAGGGCTAATGTTATTAGTGAGGGCCCTATTTCTTTTGTAAACTTAACTGAAGAAAGTGGATTAATATATAAGTCTGCTACAGGAGAAAATCCTAAAGAAATAAATAATTTGGACATTAATGCATCCATTAACATTAATGTTGAAAAAGGTAGTTATGGTTCTACACTAGGAGTGCTAGGTCAAACATTATCAGACAATAACAAGAAAATAGCTTTGTTAGGAAATAGCGATATAGTAGAAAATAATAATTTGGTAAAAATAAGAAATGCTGGATTAATAGGTATGGATACTTTTGGTAGAGTTTATTCAGGAAATGTAGATAATATAAACACAAAAGATTTATCTATGCCTTATGGAATAAGAACAGATTATGAAAAATTAATCAACGAAACTAAATCATATTATAAAGATAATGATGCGTTATTTATAGAATTAGGTGATACATACAGATTAGATGAATATAAATCTAATTTAAATGAAAAAACTTATAATAACATTAAAAAAAATATATATGCTAATGTAAATAACTATTTAAGCGAAGTCTTCAATATAGTAAGTAAAAATGATGTAGTATATATTGTAAGCGAATTTCAAAGCAGCCTAGATTATAGTAACAAAAGACGTTTATCTCCAGTAATTAAGTTTAGTGATTATAAAAAAGGATTATTATCAAGTGCTACCACAAGAAGAGATGGTATAATAGCAAATTTAGATTTAGGTGTGGACATACTAAACGAATTTGGACTATCAAATGATATTATGATAGGTAGATCATTTGATTATATTGAAAAAGATGATAATATAAAGTATTTATCGAATCAATATGAAAAAATAGTTTCAATTAATAGTATAAGATCTACTGTAGTTAATGTTTTTGTAGGAATTGTATCTGTATCAGGAGTAATGGCAATGCTAGCTTTACTATTTAAAAATAAATTATCTTATAAAGATAAAGTATTTATAGTCTTAAAAGAATTTATTAAATTAGGTCTAATAATGCCTCTTGCTTTACTATCTGCACCAATATTTAATGCTGAAACTCAGATGGGTATAATAATAAGCGTGATAGGAATGAGTATTTTAATATATTTATCTGGGCGATTATTATTTAAACAGAGTGATATAAAACAAATGTCATATTATGCTTTACTAACAATAGGACTAGTAGTATTTGACTCAATAATTGGAACATTCTTTATGAAATATAGTGTGATGAGTTATGATGCTATAGTAGGTGCTAGATACTATGGGGTAGGTAATGAATACCAAGGTGTTATTATAGGAAGTGCTATATTTGGACTAGCAGTTTTATTAGATAACAAAAGAATACATAAATGGTTAGTTGGAGCATTGTTTGTTGTACTATTAATAACAACTGCATCACCATTTATGGGAGCTAATGTTGGAGCAGCTATATCTGAATGTATTGCATTCTTAATATTTATGATGTTGATATATGATGTTAAACTAAATTTAAAGAAAGTAATAATGGTAGGATTGGCAGCATTTATATTAGTGTTAGGATTTGCTGGAGTAGATATACTAATGGGAACAAAATCTCATTTAGGAGCTTTTGTAATGGAAATACTTCGAGAAGGGCCAAGTCCTATAATATTAACCTTCTCTAGAAAAATTTCAATGAATTTAAAACTAACAAGATCTACTGTTTGGGTTAATATTTTATTAACGGGAATAGGTGTTATAGGTATATTTATATTTGGACCGTCAAGACATATGAAAAATATATCTAATAAATGTCCTATGATATTCAAAGGGTTTATCGCAACTATAATAGGATGTTTAGTAACATTATTAGTTAATGACTCTGGAATAGTAGCAGCAGCTACAGCATCCATATATATACTAATACCAATTTTAATTATTAGCATTAATATGATAATATTTAATAATAAACAAGAATAAATTGTGAAAATTAGCAACAATATAATCCTGGCTAATTTTTAAAATATAATATAAAATAAGGTATGAGAAAAATAAAATAAGATAAAATAATAGAAATCCCTATTAATTATATTTATGTAAAAATTAAGAAGGATGATGATGGCTACATAAAGGAGAAGAAACATGCTTGATGGAAGAATAATGGGCCTTGATATAGGAGATAAAACCATAGGAGTTGCAGTAAGTGATTTAATGGGTTTAACTGCTCAAGGAGTAACAACTATTAGAAGGGTTGGCAAAAAAAAAGACATAGAAGAAATTAAAAAAATAATTTCTGAAAAACAAGTAAATAAAATAGTATCAGGACTTCCGAAAAATATGAATGGTACTATAGGAACGCAGGGGGAAAAAGTTCAAAAATTCTGTGAATTATTAAAGCAAGAAACTAATTTACCTATAGAATTTTGGGATGAAAGACTATCAACAGTAGCAGCTGAAAGATCGTTAATTGAAGGTAATGTTAGAAGAGAAAATAGAAAAAAGGTAATAGATATGCTGGCAGCAGTAATAATATTACAAGGGTATTTAGACTTACAAAGAAATTTCTAATAATATATTTGAAATTATCTTAGTATAATATATAATATAAAAAAGAAGAAAGAAATTGAGGTGATTTAGATGCAAGATAATATAATAAGTTTAATTGATGAAAATGGAGTAGAAAGTGAATTTGAAGTAATATTAACTTTAGAAGCTAATGATAAGGAATATGCTATATTAATGCCTGTTGATGACGAAGATAGTGATGAGGCTTTAGTATTTAGAATAGACCAAGATGAAGAAGGAGAAATGTTAGTTCCTTTAGAAGATGATAAAGAATATGAAATAGTTGTTGATGTTTATAACACATTAATGGATGAAGAAGGACTTAACGACGACGAATTCTAATAAAAGACTACCTTTACAGGTAGTTTTTTTATGTTCAAAACTGAAAATAATATACATAATTATATAGTTTAATTTTAAAATCACTGGGGAAAAATATTGAAAAAAGTAAAGGGGATGACAAAATGAAAAAAAAGGTTCTAATAAGTATAATACTTACAATAATTTTTCTCATGATGTTAAATAATAATGTTTTTGCTAAAGAGATAAATTCTTACACAGAAAAAGAAATTTATAATATATTATTAATAGGAAAAGATGGTATAGGAGATAAAATTTCTAGAGCGGACACTATGATTATTTTAACTATAGATAATAAAAATAAAGCTTTAAAGTTTACATCTATAGCCAGGGATACATTAGTATATATACCTGGTAAAGGATATGATAAAGTGAACCATTCTTTTGCCTATGGAGGTTGTGATTTACTACTTAAGACAATAAATAATAATTTTAATCTTGATTTAAAAGACTATGCTATTGTAGATTTTAAAAGTTTTGTAGATGTTATAAATGTACTAGAAGGAGTAGAAGTTAATATTGAGGATAGGGAAGTTGATGGATTAAATAAAGTAATAGATGCATGTTATGGATTAGAAATTGAAAATAAGGGGAATAATATAGAATATATAACTAGTAGTGGGAATCATTTACTAAATGGATATCAAGCTTTAGCTTACTGTAGACTCAGAAAAATTGATAACTGTTTTTACAGAGATGCGAGACAACGAAAAGTACTAGAAAGCTTAGCTTATAAACTATCAAAAGTATCAGTTTTTAAATATCCAGAATTGATAAAAATATTACTTAAATATGTAAATGTTAGTGTATCTTCAGATAAAATTTTAGACCTAGCTATAATATCAAGGGACTTAACTAATTATAAGATAAAACAATTAGAATTCCCTATTAATGAATATAGACAAGATGGAATACTAAAACATAACTCACAATATGTAATTAAATGGGAAAAAGAGAAAAACTTAAAAATATTACATGATTTTATATATAATTAAGCATAATAAATATGGTTATAAAAAAATAAATATCTTAATAATTTCCTAAATGTTGACAGGAATGAATTTATCATTTACAATAATTAGAAAAGATTATCAATTGAAAACGGGTGGTATTATGTGTAATACAATGGAAAATTTAAAAAGTAAATTAAAGGAATCAGGACTAAAAATAACTCCTCAAAGAAGAGCTATAATAAATATACTTCTAGACAATGGAAATAGACATTTAAGTAGTGAAGAAATTTATGATTTAGTTAGGGAGAATTGTCCAGAAATAGGCCTTGCAACAGTCTATAGAACAATGCAGTTATTAGATGAAATTGGAGTAATATCAAAATTAAACTTAGATGATGGATGTATTAGATATGAAATTGATTTAAATAAATCAGAAACTCATAATCACCACCATTTAATTTGTAAAAAATGTGGTAAGATAATCGAAGTTGAAGATGATTTGATGGACAATGTGGAAAATGAAATACAAAGTGCTTATAAGTTTAAAATACTGGACCATGATGTTAAATTTTATGGATTATGTCAAGACTGTAATAAAGATATAAGTTCTAAATAGAACTTATATTTTTTTGATTTCGATGATTTTATATATTAAAAAGATATTTTTATCTAGATAATGGATAAAAGTATTCTAAATATACTTAAAATATAAGGAAATTTATGATACAATAAACTTAGTTGGTAAAAAGTGCGTGATTTAATATTATTTTTATATGCAACATTAAATTGAAAATTGAATAGACAGAGGAGATGATGCAATTGTTTAAGAAAAACACTAACAAGGTTAAAGTAATGGCTTTAGGTGGTCTTAACGAGATAGGCAAAAACATGACCGTAATAGAGTATAAGGATGAGATTGTTGTAATCGATGCGGGGTTAAGTTTTCCAGAAGATGAAATGTTAGGTGTTGATATAGTTATACCTGATATAACTTATTTACTAAAAAATAAGGATAAGGTAAAAGGTATATTTATAACACATGGACATGAAGATCATATAGGAGCTCTTCCATATATACTTAAAAAAATCGATGTACCTGTGTACGGAACTAGACTTAGTATTGGGCTAATTGAAGTTAAATTAAAAGAACATAAACTTAATAATGTGAAATTAAATGTTGTTACTCCTAAACAAATAGTTAAGCTTAAAAATATTAGTGTAGAATTCATAAAAAATAACCACAGTATACCAGGATCTTGTTCACTGGCAATACACACAGAACAAGGGGTTATTTTCCATACGGGAGATTTTAAGATAGATCTTACACCAATAGATGGAGATGTTATGGATATTCACAGAATATGTGAGCTTGGAAGTGCGGGAGTTCTTTTAATGTTAGCAGATAGTACAAATGTGGAAAAAACAGGGTTTACTATGTCTGAAAGAACAGTGGGAGCGGGTCTTGATGATTTATTTAGAAAAGCTAATGGTAGCAGAATAATAGTCGCTACTTTTGCTTCAAATATTCATAGATTACAACAAATAATAAATATGGCGGTTAAATTTAATAGAAAAGTTGCTATCTCAGGAAGATCAATGGTTAATGTTATAGGTGTTGCTAAAGAACTTGGATATTTAAATATGGAAGAGGATACATTAATAGACTTAAATGACATATCTAAATATGATGACAATGAATTAGTAATAATAACTACAGGAACACAGGGAGAACCAATGTCGGCTCTTGCTAGAATGTCAAGTAGTGAACACAAAAAAGTAGAAATTAAAAAAGGAGATTTAGTAATAATTTCGGCTCATCCAATACCAGGAAATGAAAAGCTAATCTCAAAAGTAATAAATCTTTTATTTGAAAGAGGAGCGAGAGTTGTTTACAATGATATAGCTGATATACATGTATCAGGTCATGCGGCTCAAGAAGATTTAAAACTTATAAATAGAATGGTTAAGCCAAAATTCTTTATGCCAGTTCATGGAGAATATAGAATGTTAAAACGTCATGCAGAACTAGCAAATGAGCTTGGTATGCCAGATCAAAATGTATTTGTAATGCAAACTGGTCAAGTCTTAGAACTAGATAGAAATTCTGCAAAAGTTACTGCTGCAGTACAGACAGGAAATGTACTTGTTGATGGACTGGGAGTAGGAGATGTAGGAAATATAGTTCTAAGAGATAGAAAACATTTATCTGAAGATGGGCTTATGATAGTAGTTGTTACTATATCTAAAGAAAATGGTAAAGTACTTGCAGGACCAGATATTATATCTAGAGGATTTGTTTATGTTAGAGAATCAGAAGATTTGATGGATGGAGCAAAGAATGTAATCAAAGATGTTTTAACTGAATGTGAAGAAAAGAATATAAAAGAATGGGCATATTTAAAAAATAATATTAAAGAAAACTTAAAGGAATATTTATATATAAAAACTAAGAGAAATCCAATGATATTACCAATAATCATGGAAGTATAATTAGAAATACCTCAGTATTTGAGTTAAAAATACTGAGGTATTTTTTGTAACTATAAACAAAAATACATTTATAATGCATATATACTTATAACACCTAAAATTTTAATATGAATTAGGAGGATAATATGAGTGTATATGATACAGCTACAAAGTTGGCTAGTGAAATAAAAAATAGTAAGGAATATAAAGATTTTGTAGACAATATGAAAGTAATGAAAAGTGATAAAAATAATGAATACTTATTGAGTGAATATAAAAAGACAGGATATGATCTTCAATATGCCACTATGAATAATAAAAAAATAGATAAAAAATCTATGAGAAAAATGGAAGAAATTCAGAATAAAATAAGATATAATGAAAAAATATATAATTATATATTAGCTGAAGAAAAATTTAATAAAATGATGGATAATATAAATAAAATAATAGCTCAGGCAATAAAAGAAGATTATAAATAGAAAAGAGGAATTTAAATGAAAATACTAGTTATTAAAGTTGATTTAAGAGCACCTTATGCACACTCTTTAAAGGAAAAGAGAATGATTGTGAAAAGTATAATAGGCAAATTGCAAAACAAGTTTAATATTAGTATAAGAGAAGTTGAAAATCAAGATTTACATCAAAGAATAAGTATTGGTATGGTAAAGCTTGATTTAAACAGTAAGGATAGCGATCAATCAAAGGAAAAAATCATAAATTTTATTGAAGAAAATTGTGATGCTGAAATAATTGATATAGAAAGTGAAATTATCAATTATTAAGAAATATAACATGTAAAAGATACTAATTATAAATTAGAAGTATTGGTAAAAAATAATATAAGAGAAATAATAAAAAAGTTAATAAAATTAAATACAAATAAGAGGTGACGATATGAAAAAGTTTATTAGCTTTCTACTTGCATTAGTTATTGTAATAAGTCAAGGAAATTTTATTTTTGCCAATACCAAAGAAGCTAAATTAGATATAGCCTCTAAATCAGCTATATTAATGGATGCATCTACAGGTAAAGTGTTGTATGAAAAAAATTCTCATGAAAAATTACCACCAGCCAGTGTAACAAAAGTAATGACATTACTTTTAATTTGTGAAGCTTTAGAAGATGGAAAAATTAAAGAAGATGATGATGTTCAAATAAGTGAAAATGCTGCTAGCATGGGAGGTAGCCAGATTTTCCTAGAACCAGGAGAAATACAAAAGGTAGATACACTTGTAAAATCTATAGCAGTTGCATCTGCCAATGATGCCTGTGTTGCTATGGCAGAATATGTAGGTGGAAGTATGGAAGAGTTTGTAGACATTATGAATAAAAGAGCTAAAGAATTAGGAATGAATGATACAAACTTTATAAATACAAATGGACTTCCTGTGGATAATCACTATACTTCAGCTTATGATATAGCTCTAATGTCAAAAGAATTGCTTGCTCATAAGAAAATTTCAAAGTATTTAACTACATGGATGGATGAAGTTGTAGTTGGGAAAAAACAAGCTAAAATAGGAATTTCAAATACTAATAAATTAGTTAAGCATTATTCGGGAACTACAGGAGTAAAAACTGGCTTTACTCAACAAGCAAAATATTGTTTATCAGCATCTGCAATAAGAAATAATACACATTTAATAGCTGTTACATTATGCGCTGAAACTTCTCCAATAAGATTTAAAGATGCAACAAGTCTTTTGAATTATGGATTTGCAAATTATGAAAGTGTTAAAATTTGTGGAGCAAATGACAAGGTTGCTACAGTTAAATTTGAAAAAGGCGAAAAAGAAAACGTTGATTTAGTAGCAAAAGATGATTTAAGTGTATTGATAAAAAAAGGTGACAAAAAAGATTTCCAAAAGAAAGTAGAAGTAAAACAAGATTTAAAACTTCCAATAAAGAAAAATACAGAGTTAGGAGTTATAAAAGTTTATAGAGGAAAAGAACTTGTGGGAGAAACTAAAATAATAAATAGTGAAGATATAAATAAAGCATCTTATTTACAAATGTTAAGAAGAGTAGTAGATAACTTATTATAATACTAAAAAGCTATGCAGTACATATTTTTATGTGCTGCATAGCTTTTATAATTAATAAAACATAAAAATTTTGATTATAACTTTATTAATGATATAATGATAGTATTACAAAAAAATAGTAGGAGAGAATAAATATGTTTAACTTAAGTGATTTATTAGCATCGTTGGTGGGATTTGCTATAGCTATATCTATTCATGAGTTTGGTCATGCCTATTCGGCACACTTACTTGGAGATGATACTGCTAAATATGACGGAAGAATGACTTTGAACCCGGCCAAACATATTGATCCTATAGGATTAATTACTTTATTGTGGTTTCGTATAGGGTGGGCAAAACCAGTACCAGTTAATCCAAATAACTTTAAAAACTATAGAGTAGGTAATATAATAGTTTCTTTATCGGGAGCCTTAGGAAATTTAATAGGAGCTATTATTTGTGCACTAATAGTTAAATACATAGATATGTATGCTATACAAATAATATTTGATAAAGCTATGTGGATTAATATTGTTTTTGGAGCTTTTAATCTTCTTCCAATACCACCACTTGATGGGTGGGGAATTATATCATCATTACTTCCATATAAATATAATGAATTTATATATAAATATGAGAATATAGGATATGTTGTGTTATTGATTTCGATCATTACTAACATTTATTCTTATGTAACAACACCTATAATGATGGCATTTTATGCTATAGTAAGTATATTTATGTAAGAGGTAATTTAATGAAGTATAATATACATTTAAATGTTTATGATGGACCTTTAGACTTACTTTGTGATTTGATTTCAAAACAAAAAATAGATATAAAAGATATATTAATTTCTGAAATTACAAGTCAATATTTAGCTTATATTGACATGTTAAATGAGATGGATTTGGAAGTTGCTAGTGAGTTTATAATAATGGCTTCTAAATTAGTTGAGATAAAGTCCAAGTATTTACTATATAAACAGCATCATGAAGAACATGAAGAAGATCCAAGATTAGAATTAGTAGAAAAATTAGAAGAATATAAGAAATTTAAAGAGGCTTCTTTAAGTATTAAAGAAAATGTTCACTATACTTGTGATACTTTCTTTAGAGCAAAAGAAGAAGTAATTGTAGATAATAAAATAGACTTAGACGAAATATCTATAGAAGCTATCAGAACAATTCTTCCTATGATACTAAAAACAAAAGTTATAGAAGGTTTTGATAAAACAGAAGAGTTGGATATGATAGTTAAAAAAAGAGTAGTATCTTCTGAAGAAAAAATGTCAGATTTAAGAGATTTAATGAAAAAGGAAGACAAAGTAAGCTTTGTTAAATTAGTAGGGCCTTATGATAAGGATGAAACCATAGCTACATTTTTAGCTATTCTTGAATTAATAAAAGAAAAGTTAATAGTTGTAGTTCAAAATGAATTTTTTGATGATATTCTTATAATAAAGCGTGGAGTGGAAAATGAATAGAGAAGAAATAAAATATATAATTGAATCAATTATGTTTGCTTATGGAGAACCGATAAGCATAAAAGAACTTAATAGCGTTATTAATGAAGAACTTTCATCTAAAGAAATAGAATTTATGTTAAATTCTTTAATTGATGAATATAAAGAAAATAATAGAGGAATCCAAATTATAAAATTAGAAAATAAATATCAAATGTGTACTAATAAAGACTATGCTGATTATATAAAAAAGGTATTAGAACCGAAAAAAAGAAAGTCTTTAAGCCAAGCTACACTAGAAACTTTGACTATTATTGCATATAAACAACCTATTACTAAAGTGGAAATAGAAAGTATTAGAGGTGTTAAATGTGATAAAGTTTTACAAACACTTTTAGAACATGAACTAATAAGAGAAGCAGGACGATTAAATAAAATAGGAAAACCCATTATATATAAGACAACACAGGAATTTTTGAAATTATTGCAAATTGAAGGTCTAAAAGACTTACCACCAATAGATAGTTTTGAAAATGAAGAAGAAATTTAATAAAAAATTATTATTTATTATAAAATGTGATATTATTTCAGTAAGATGATAATAATTTAAGGGGGAAAACATATGAAAAGTAAATTAGCAATGATTATATATATATTATTTGCTATAGCAAGTTTTTTCTTTGGAGTACAGATGTTTAAAATGGGGGATACACTAAGAGGTATACTATTTATGGTTGCAGTTGCATGTTGGGGTATGTGCATTTACAACAATAATGGAACAACTAGAAGACAAAAACAAAGAATGTCACCTTCTACACAAAATGCCATGTCAAATAAAAAAAGTAAAAATAAATCAAGATCTAGATAAATATAAATCATAGGTATACTACCTATGATTTTTTTTGATTCTAGGGGCTATCTCCTTTTAATTAGTATATATCCATAAGTTTTGCAAACAATATAGAATATGAGATATTTTAATTTGAAATATATATGTATTTTTTTTATATTAATTTTATTATTAATATCATATTTTCATTTTATATTTGAAATTGATTTTAACAATAAAAACATGGTTATAAAATTAAAAATCAAATTATTATTCAAATTGATAAGATTTAATATTCAACTATATCCACCAAAGAAAAAGAAAAAGAAAAAAAGAGGTAGTTTAAAGGATTTAAAAATATTAGATAAAGAGTTGAGTAATATTTTTGGTTTGATTAAAAAAATAAAAATAATAGAGTTATACTCGAATATATATTTTAGTAATGTTAATCCATATGTAACTATATATATTAATGCATTAATTAACGGGATTTATGGAAACATAACAAATATATGTAAATGTGAAAAAATATATTTAAACATAGTACCTAAGTTTACTGAAAATAATATTAAAGGAAGTGTAAGAATACATATAAAATTTAGATTAAATACAATGTTTAAATCTATTCCAATTTTTATAAGAATAATAAAACTTAAGTATAAGAAAGGTGGCAAAAATGACAGCTACAAATTCAATACAAAGCATTATGGAAACAACTCTTGAGACTATAAAAAATTCTATAGATTCTAATACCATAGTAGGCAATCCTATAAAAGCAGAAGCATCTGTTATTGTACCTATATCAAAGGTAACTGTAGGATTTGGTATTGGTGGAGGAGAATATAATAAAAATTGCGAAATGGAGACAAAATTCGATACTAATTTTGCCGGAGGAAGTGGAGGAGCCATTACCATATCACCTGTTGCTTTTGTTGTTGTTGAAAAGGGAGAAACACGTTTGATTTCTTTGGAGGATAATGTTAATTTAGTAGATAATATTTTAACGGTAACTCCAAAGATAATAGACAAAGTTCAAAAATTTCTAAAACACGATAGTAATGTGAAGTTTCAAGAAGATATAGACGATAATGCAAAAAAACATAAAGAAGAATAAATAATAAAAAATAAGTTCTATTGCTGTTTTATGTAAAAGAACTTATTTTTTTAATAAATAAATGTAGTTTTTAATAAATAAATGTAATTTTTAATAAATTAAGGTAATTTTATAGTTTTTTAGGGGAATAATATATATTAAGAAGTAGTAGGATAATTAATAGGAAGGTGTTTCTATGAACATACTTGAAGCTGCATCGATTATAAAAGACTCAGCTGAGAAAATAGCACAGGAAAAAGGTATAAGTGAAGAAGAAGCATATTATGAAGCTGTTTTAATATATAAAGATGTATATGAAAAGATAAAGGAAAAAGAATAAGGTAAGATGCATTCTTACCTTATTTTAATACATTATGTGATTTTATCTTTCAATTTCTTGAAATACTGCTTGTGAAAGTACTTTTCCTATGGAGTCATTAATGACTACAGAAGCCTTTGTATCATAGCCTGTTCTACTTTTGTTGATAAGAACTATACTATCACCATTAAAGTAATCAATAAAACTAGCAGCTGGATACACTACCAATGAAGTTCCTCCAATAATTAATAAATCTGCATTACTTAAAGCATTTACAGTTTCATTTACAACGGAATTATCCAATGGTTCTTCATATAAAACAACATCAGGCTTAACTATACTTCCACATACGTCGCAGTAAGGGATATTTCCACCTAAATTTAACATTTCCACCAAAGTATAAGACTTTCCGCATTTAGTGCAATAATTTCTATGTATAGATCCATGAAGTTCTAAAACATTTCTGCTACCAGCCATTTGATGTAAGCCGTCAATATTTTGAGTGATTATGGCATTTAATTTCCCTATATCTTCTAATTTGGCTAGACCTATATGAGCATTATTTGGTTTAGCATCTTCATAGATTAATTTATCTTTATAAAATTTGAAAAATTCTTCTGGATATCGCATGAAAAAGGTATGAGATACTAATTGTTCAGGAGTAAAATTTCTATTCAATTTTTCGTTAAATAGACCAGAGGCACTTCTAAAATCTGGAATGTTAGATTCTGTAGATACACCTGCTCCACCAAAAAATACAATATTATTATGACTATCTATAAGTTCTTTTAATCTTTTAATATTATCATCCATAATAGATACCTCCTAAAATAATATTTATAATATTATAATACCAAATATTCACAAAAATAAGTATAAGTATGCAAAAAAATGTGATTATTTTAATTATTTTGAGTTGAATTATATTAAAAAGTGTATATTTATAGAAAAATGTTTCAGATAAGTTAAAATACAGTAGAAAAGCTTTCTTGTTTTAAGAAAGCTCTTACATTATTAAACAAAATATCTTTTATACTTAAAGAAAACTTCTAGATTATTTTCCTTTACAATAGTTTTAAGGTCACCATAATTGTATGTGGCAAGAGCATACTCCCTAATTTTTGAAAATAAAAATTTTTCTTTTTCATTTTTGAAATTCATGATATTTTTTGCGATTTCCCAAGCAATAGACTCTCTTTCTATCAAATTTTTTTTGAAAGTTACTACACTTTCTTCCAGATCTTTAGGTAAGTTGTTCTTATAATAATCCTCTTTGGAGATATCAATATTGTAATATATCATTTTCTCTATAATATCGGTAAGTATTTTAGAATGTTCCCATTTATTATTTGAGATGCTATCGTCTAGTATATGACCTACCTCATGAGAACAGACGCATTTTGCTATTATCTTTAAATTTTCTTCAGATATATCTATATTATAATAATTGAAGGTATTAACATAAAAATAGAAATTATAACAAAAGGATAGAAAGCCAATTTTAGTTACAAGTAACATTCTTAGTTTTGGCAGCGCACATATGGGTGTATCTCTTTTATTAGAATAATAAAGATGTACCTTTTTATCTATTTTTGAATTAAACTCTTTTAAGCAGTTTTTAAATAACTTTTTTCCTCCAAGGTTATCATAATATGTGGACATATAATTTATGTCAAAAATATTATTGCATGCCATATTAAACACCGCCTTAGTTTGAATTGTGGTCATATTATATAATATTAAATAAGCGGTATTTTGAAGCTAATCCCAAAAAATAAATTTTATTTTATAAAACAGGGCAATAAATTTATTTTTAGATATGATATAATAATTTATCTAGGAAAGGAAGTGATAATCTCATGGATAATGTTAAAGACTATTTAGAAAAGCTAGAAATTAAAAATAG
Organism: Terrisporobacter vanillatitrophus; assembly: GCF_051148895.1. Classification (GTDB taxonomy): domain Bacteria; phylum Bacillota; class Clostridia; order Peptostreptococcales; family Peptostreptococcaceae; genus Terrisporobacter; species Terrisporobacter vanillatitrophus. Next base: position 2,725,100 of record NZ_CP154625.1, on the reverse strand, counting down.
TAGATTGGAAAAACAACTAAAAGAAGTACAAGTATCTAAGGTTGTATACTTTAAGGAAGAAAAAATTTTTTATATGTATTTAGTGTCGAAAGATATTATATCTCATGAGATTTTAGATGAACTTAGAGAAGAGCTACTAGGTGAATTAAAATATTTTAAAAATATTAGGCTTAAAATTAAGTTCAATGGTTTTGGTAGAAAATCTGAAAAAGATATAGTAAAAGCTTATTGGCATAATATTCTATATATATTAAAAAAGATCTGTCCAGCTATTGAAGGATGGAAGAAGCAAGTAGAGTACATGTGCTTAGATAATATGTTAAAAATAAAAATTCCTAAAGATATTTTTTATGAAAAACTTAAAAAGAATAATATAGAAGATGTTATAAGAAATGTATTGTTAGAAGAATTGGGAATTGATTATCAAGTTAAAGTTGAAAAAGCAGTTAGTGAAAAGACAGATAGAAAAAAATTAATAGAAAAAACAGATAAAGAAATTGAAGATTTAGTTAAGGAAATGGAATTTGAAGTAGTAGATGAAGAAAATGAAGAAGAAGGTTATGTGATTAAGGATGAGCATGATGAAAACTTGATTTATGGAGAAGATGTAAATAGTTTAGTGCATCCAATAAAAGACCTTAATCAAAAATCTAAGACTGTATCTATTTTAGGAGAAATATTTAATATAGAAAATAAAGAATTAAGAAACGGAAAAATACTTTCAATTATGTCTATTACAGATAATACAAGTTCTATTAACTGTAAATTGTTTTTAAATGACTTAAATAAAGACAAGGTATTAGATAGCGTAAAAGAAGGCGCTTTTGTGAAAATTAAAGGTGACGTATTATACGATACTTATCAAAGAGAAATTACCATGACTATAAGTGGTATTAGGCAAGAAGAAAAGCCTAAGAGAAAAGATATTTGTGAAAAAGGTAAAAGAGTTGAACTACATGCTCATACACAAATGTCGTCTATGGATGCTCTGTGTTCTACTAAAAAACTTGTTAAACAAGCAGCTGCCTGGGGTCATAAAGCAATTGCTATAACAGATCATGGTGTGGTTCAAGCTTTCCCAGAGGCTATGGATGCAGGGAAGGCTAACAATATAAAAATACTTTATGGAGTTGAGGGATATTTAGTAGAAGATAATCTACCTGTAATTCAAAAAGCTAATAATAAAGACTTATCTCAAACATTTGTAGTATTCGATTTGGAGACTACTGGTTTTTCAAATAAAAACGATAAAATTACTGAAATAGGTGCTGTAAAAGTTGAAAACTTTAAGATTGTAGATAGGTTTAGTCAGCTAATAAATCCTGAAAAGGATATTTCTTACAAAGTACAAGAGCTTACAGGTATTACAAACGACTTAATAAAAGACAAACCTACTATAGAAGAAATATTACCAAGGTTTGTTGAATTTATTGGTGATAGCGTCTTAGTTGCTCATAATGCAGACTTTGATATGGGATTTATGCAACAAAAATGTAGGGAACAGAATATTGAGTTTAAAAATACTTCAGTAGATACATTAACATTAGCTAGAAGTTTACTTCCTCATATGAAAAGATTTAAATTAAATCTTATAGCTAGGGAACTGGGAATTCCTCTACTTAATCACCATAGAGCAGTAGATGATGCTGAAGCCACTGCTCATATATTTATCAAATTTTTAGAGATGATACGAAAAAAAAGTGGAGAAAAATTAAGTGACGTAAATACAATTTTAGGTGATATAGATTATACAAAACTTAGAACAAATCACGTTACTTTAATTGCTAGGAATCAAGTTGGAATTAAGAATTTATATAAAATAGTGTCTGATGCTCATGTAAATCACTTTTATAGAGCACCTAGAATTTTAAAAAGTATTTTAGAAGAACATAAAGAAGGACTAATAGTAGGGTCAGCTTGTGAGGCAGGAGAAGTATTCCAAGCTGTAAAGCAAAATAGAAGTGATGAAGATTTAGAACGAATATTATCTATTTATGATTATGTTGAAGTTATGCCAATTGATAATAATAGATTTATGATTGATAAAGGCGAAGTAGAAGATGAAGAAGAATTAAGAGATTTAAATCGAAAAATGATTGAAGTTGCAAAGAAATTTGGAAAAATTCCTGTAGCCACAGGTGATGTACATTTTATTGATAAGCATGAAGCTATATATAGAAAGGTTCTTAAGTACTCACAAGGTTTTAAGGTGGATGAAGAGGAGACTTATCTTCATTTTAGAACTACAGATGAAATGCTGGAAGAATTTAAGTACTTAGGAGAAAATTTGGCTTATGAAGTAGTTGTAGAAAATACTAATAAAGTGGCAGATTTAGTTGAGGACATACTTCCAATACCAAATGAGACATTCCCTCCAGTAATTGAAGGTTCAGATAAAGAACTTAGAGATATGTGTAATGCTAAGGCAGAGCGAATTTATGGGTCACCTCTTCCTGATGTGGTTAGAAAGAGATTAGATAGGGAGTTAAACTCAATTATAAGTAATGGTTATGCAGTTATGTACATTATAGCCCAAAAACTAGTTACAAAATCTTTGGCAGACGGATATCTAGTTGGTTCTAGAGGATCTGTTGGATCATCATTGGCTGCTACTATGAGTGATATAACAGAAGTTAATCCACTACCAGCTCACTATATTTGTGAAAATTCAGAGTGTAAGTATTCTTATTTTTATGAAATAGGAGAATGGGGTTCTGGAGTTGATTTACCACAAAAAGACTGCCCTAAATGTGGTAGACCACTAAAAAAAGACGGCCATGATATACCTTTTGAGGTTTTCCTTGGTTTTGAAGGAGATAAGGAACCGGATATTGACCTTAACTTCTCAGGAAGTTATCAACCAATAATTCATAAATATACAGAAGAACTTTTCGGAGAAGGTTATGTATATAGAGCAGGAACAATAGGTACAGTCGCAGAAAAAACTGCTTTTGGTTATGCTAAAAAATTTGTGGAAGAAAATGATTTAAACTCTACATCGGCAGAAGTACTAAGACTTGCTAATGGATGTACAGGAGTAAAAAGAACATCTGGACAACACCCTGGAGGAGTTATGGTTATTCCAAACTACAAAGATGTTTATGATATAACTCCTATACAATACCCAGCTAATGATACAAGTTGTGGAGTTATAACTACACATTTTGACTATCACTCAATAAGTGGTAGGATACTAAAACTTGATATACTAGGACACGATGTTCCGACCATCATCAGAATGATAGAAGATATTACAGATAAGATTGCTACTGAAATTCCTCTAGATGACAAAGAAACTATGTCTTTATTTACATCTACAGATGCTCTAGGGGTAACACCAGAAGAAATTAACTGTCCAATAGGTTGTCTTGCAATACCTGAATTTGGTACAAAGTTTGTTAGACAAATGCTTCTTGACACAAAGCCAACAACATTTGCAGAACTTGTACGTATATCAGGATTATCTCATGGTACTGATGTGTGGTTAAATAATGCACAGGATTTAGTTGTAGAAGGAACTGTTGAATTTAAAGAAGTTATATCTACGCGTGATGATATAATGAACTACTTAATATTTAAAGGACTTCCACCTAAGATGGCCTTCACTATAATGGAAAGTGTTAGAAAAGGTAAAGGTCTAAAGCCTGAATTTATAGAAGAAATGAAGAAAAATGATGTACCAGATTGGTATATAGGTTCATGTCAAAAAATAAAATATATGTTCCCAAAGGCTCATGCTGTTGCTTATGTAATGATGAGTTTTAGGTTGGCATATTATAAGGTTCATTATCCAGAAGCATTTTATGCTACGTACTTCACAACAAAAGCAGAGGATTTTGATGCTGATTTAATTGTTAAAGGATTAGATGTCATAAGAAATAAAATGGATGAAATTACTTCTTTAGGAAATGATGCAACGGCAAAAGAAAAAAATATGCTTACAGTTCTTGAAGTTGCTTATGAGATGTATGCTAGAAATATAAAAATACTTCCAGTAGATATTTACAAATCAGATGCAACGCAGTTTAAGGTTGTGGGAGAAAAGCAAATTTTACCTCCAATGATAGCGCTGCAAGGTGTTGGAGAAAATGCAGCTATTCATATACAACAAGAAAGAAAAAATGGAGAGTTTATATCTAAAGAAGACTTAAGAAAGAGAACTAAAATTTCAAGAACTGTAATTGAAACTTTAACTAACCATGGTTCTTTAGATAATATGAGTGATAAAAATCAACTTTCATTATTTTAATAAATTAGAAGTGAATTATAGTATGAAAAATGAACAAACTAAGTATATTAATGTACTTATAATAATAAGGAGGAATTAATATGTTTAGTTTTGAGTATATAGAACTAGTTGGATACGCAGCATCTATTTTAATTGCCATATCTCTTACAATGACAGATATATATAAATTAAGAATAATAAATTCCCTAGGATGTTTAATGTTTGTTATATATGGATTAAACCTTGGAGTTTACCCTGTGGCTTTAGCTAATGCTATAATAATTATTATAAATATCTATAACTTATATAAACTAAAAAGAACAAATAATAAAAGTTAAAGTAAATAATTTTTATCGTCTATTGTTAATGAAAGAATGTTATTACAAATATAAAGTCAATACAAAAGCTTGTAAACATAACATTTTTATGATATAGTGATATATAAAATAGTATATTTGCAGAAACTAAGAGTGAGACAGTTGTGCTCACTCTTTTATTTTAAATACTATAAATACAACTGAATAGGAGGTAAACAATATGAAAAAGAACATAGCTACTGAAATAGAACAAATGGTGTTACCTATAACAGAAGCCAACGATTTAGAGTTAGTGGATGTTGAATACATTAAAGAGGGTGGAGAATTTTTCCTTAGAGTTTACATCGATAAAGAAGGCGGAGTTTCTTTAAATGAGTGTGAATTAGTTACAAGAGCATTAAATCCAATTCTAGATGAAAAAGACCCAATTAAAGATAATTATTATTTAGAAGTATCATCACCAGGTCTTGATAGACCACTTAAAAAAGATAAGGACTTTATAAAATATCAAGGTAGAGATGTGGAAATAAAACTTTATAAGCCAATGAATGGTTCTAAATTACATGAGGGAGAACTTGTTGGTTTAACAGAAGAGAAAAATATTAAAGTTATAATAGATAATGAAGAAGTTGAATTTGATAAAAAAGATGTTGCACTTGTTAGATTAGCTATTAAGTTTTAGTGGTAACATTAATATAGGGAGGATAAAAAAATGAATCATGAATTCATAGAAGCATTAGATGAATTAGAAAAAGATAGAGGTATCGATAAAGATGTACTTATAGATACTATAGAACAAGCATTACTTACTGCATACAAAAAGAACTTTGGTTCAGCTCAAAATGTTAGAGTAGACTTTAATAGAGAAAAAGGAGATGTTAAAGTTTACTCACAAAGAAGAGTTGTGGATGAGTCAGATTTATATGATAACTTCTTAGAAATAGAACTTGCTGAAGCAAGACAAATAAATCCAAAGTATGAACTTGGAGATATAATAGAAAATGAAGTAACTCCAAAAGATTTTGGAAGAATAGCAGCACAAACGGCTAAACAAGTAGTTGTTCAAAGAATAAGAGAAGCTGAAAGAGAAATAATCTACAATGAATTTATAGAAAAAGAAGGAGAAATAGTAACTGGAGAAGTTGCTAGAGTATCTGATAATAAAAAAATTGTTTATGTTAGACTTGGTAAAATAGAAGCATCTATGCCAGAAACAGAACAAATACCAGGAGAGCATTTTAAAGCAGGAGATAAAATAAAGGTATATATATTAGAAGTGAAGAAAACTAATAAAGGACCTCAAATAGTAGTTTCAAGAAGTCATCCGAATTTAGTTAAGAGACTATTTGAATCAGAAGTACCGGAAATATTCCAAGGCATAGTTCAAATAAAATCTGTATCTAGAGAAGCAGGATCAAGAACTAAGATGGCTGTTCATTCAATAGACGAAAAAATAGATCCAATTGGAGCTTGTGTAGGACCAAAAGGAACTAGAGTTAAATATGTAGTTGATGAATTAGGTGGAGAAAAAATAGACATAATAAACTACAGTGAAAATCCAGCTGAGTTTGTATCTGCATCTCTTAGCCCATCAAAAGTAGTTAAAGTAGAGGTTGATGAAGAAGAAAAATCAGCATTAGTTGTAGTTCCAGATTATCAACTATCTTTAGCTATAGGTAAAGCAGGACAAAATGCTAGACTTGCTGCAAAACTTACGAATTGGAAGATAGACATTAAAAGTGAATCTCAATTAAATGACGAAGAATAAGGAGGGATTGCTTTGAAAAAAATGAAAAAAGTGCCTCAAAGAAAGTGCATTGCTTGTCAAGACAGAGATAACAAAAAGGAACTTATTAGAATAGTAAAAAATAAAGAAGGCGAAATTTTTATAGACTTAGCTGGAAAAGCAAATGGAAGAGGAGCATACATATGCAAAGATTCTGAATGTTTAAAAAAGGCTATAAAGAGTAAAGCTTTAAATAGAGCATTTAAGATGGAAGTGCCTAATGAGGTATACGAAAAATTATTAGCGGAGTTAGAATCATATGAAAAATAATATGGATAAAATACACTCATTATTAGGCATTGCAATGAGAGCAGGTAAGTTAGTATCTGGAGAAGATGCAACTATGTTAGATCTAAAAAAAGGAAAATTAAATTTAGTTATAGTTGCAGGAGATGCATCGAATAATACGAAAAAGTTATTCAATGATAAAACATCTTTTAGAAAAGTAAATTGTGTAGAGTTGTCTACAAAAAGTGATTTAGGAATGTCTATTGGTAAAGATTCTAGAGCAGTTATAGGAATTAAAGATATAGGATTCGCAAATAAAATCATACAGTTAATGAATTAACAAATAATTATAGGGGGTGATCTTGTGAATAAAACAAGAGTTTACCAAATAGCAGAACAAATGGCAATGTCAAATAAGGACATTTTAGCAAAAATAAAAGAATTAGGAATAGAAGTAGAAAACGAGAAATCTCAATTAGAAGAAGATGAAGTAGAATTACTAATGGATCTTTTACAAGAAGAAGAATCTGATGAAAATGTAATAACAGTTGATGGAACTTTAACAGTTCAACAACTGGCTGAAGCTTTAGAAAAACCAGCTACAGAAGTTATAATGAAGCTTATGAAAATGGGAACAATGGCATCTTTAAATCAAGAAGTTAACTTTGAAATAGCTTCTCATTTAGCAAGTGAATATGGATTTACATTAGTTGCAGGTTCAAATGATGAAGAAGCTGAAGAAGAAATAGAAGAATTAATGCAAATAGAAGAAGATAAAGCAGAAGACTTAAAACCAAGACCACCAGTTGTAACAGTTATGGGGCACGTTGACCATGGTAAAACGTCTTTATTAGATGCTATAAGAAGTACACATGTTACTAATAGTGAAGCAGGTGGAATTACTCAACATATAGGTGCATCTGAAGTATCAATAAATGGACAAAAGATAGTATTTTTAGATACTCCAGGACATGAGGCTTTTACAGCAATGAGAGCTAGAGGAGCGCAAGTTACAGATATAGCAATATTAGTAGTTGCAGCAGATGATGGTATAATGCCTCAAACAATAGAAGCAATAAACCATGCTAAAGCAGCGGGAGTTCCACTAATAGTTGCTATAAATAAAATAGATAAACCAGCAGCTAACCAAGATAGAGTTAAGCAAGAATTATCTGAACAAGGATTACTTGTTGAAGACTGGGGTGGAGATGTTATAGCAGTTCCAGTTTCAGCTAGACAAAGAACAGGAATAGACACATTACTAGAAATGATACTTTTAGTTTCTGAAATGGAAGAACTAAAAGCTAATCCAGATAAGAGAGCTGTTGGTACAGTTGTAGAAGCCGAACTTGACAAAGGTAGAGGACCAGTTGCTACAGTACTTGTACAAGGTGGTACTCTAAAAGTTGGAGATCCAATAGTTTGTGGAGTTGCTTCAGGTAAAGTAAGAGCAATGATAAACTCAAAAGGAAAAAGAGTTAAAACTGCTGGACCATCAACGGCTGTTGAAATATTAGGACTTTCAGAAGTACCACAAGGTGGAGATCAGTTTGTAGCTGTACCTTCAGATAAAATAGCTAGAAATGTTGCAGAAAAAAGACAACAAATAGCTAGAGAAGAAATGTTAAAATCTAACCAAAGAATGTCACTTGACCAATTCTTCGAGCAAATGAACGAAGGTCAAGTTAAAGAGCTGAATATAGTTATAAAAGCAGATGTTCAAGGTTCTGCTCAAGCAGTAAAACAATCACTTGAAAAATTATCTAATGACGAAGTTGCAGTTAGAGTAATACATGGTGGTGTTGGAGCTATAACTGAATCAGATGTTATGCTTGCTGCTGCATCAAATGCAATAATAATAGGATTCAATGTTAGACCAGTACCAAGTGCAGAATCTCTTGCAGAAAAAGAAAGTGTAGATGTAAGAAGTTACACTATAATATACAAAGCAATAGAAGATATACAAGCTGCTATGAGCGGTATGTTAGATCCAGAATATAGAGATGAAGACACAGGTAAAGCAGAAATAAGAGAAGTTTATAAAATATCTGGTGTTGGTACAGTTTCAGGATGTTATGTAACAAGTGGTAAAATATTCAGAAATGGTAAAATTAGAATCGTAAGAGATGGAATAATAATTCACGAAGGTGAAATACAAGCTCTTAAGAGATTTAAAGACGATGTAAAAGAAGTTAATAATGGGTACGAATGTGGTATGAGTTTCGTTAACTACAACGATATAAAAGTTGGAGATATAGTAGAAGCTTATGTAACAAAAGAGATAGAAAGAAAATTATAAATAATTAACTACTAGTAAAGAAGGTTGATATTATGGCATCATATAATAGAACACGTAGAATAGGTGAAGAAATTAGAAAAATAGTAAGTACTATACTTATTAATGGAATAAAAGACCCTAGAATAAACTCTATGGTAAGTGTTACAGATGTGGAAGTTACTAATGATTTAAGCTATGCATATATATATGTAAGTATTTTGGGTGGAGATGAAGAATCCACTTTAGAAGGTTTAAGAAATGCAGAAAGCTACATCAGAAGAGAAATAGGTAGAAGTATAAAAATAAGACATATCCCTCAAATTATATTCAAAGTAGATGACTCTTTAATCAAAGGTATGTATATGGACAGCCTTATAAAAAAAGTGTCTCAAAAAGATCAAGAAAAACCTCAAATACAAGTTGAGGAAAATGAAAATGAATAATATAGACACTATTATAAAATATATACATGGAAGTAACGATTTTGTCGTTACTTCTCATGTTAATCCAGATGGAGACAATATAGGTTCAACTCTTTCAATTAATTATTTCTTAAAAAAAATCAATAAAAATGTTTATTATGTTATGAATGATGATATGCCTTTAAACATGCAGTTTCTTATTGAAGATATAAATATAATAAACTCTAGTGAATTTAAAGGGTTGAAAATAGAAAACTATACTTTGATTACTTTAGATTGTGGAGATAAAAACAGAATTTGTGTAGATGATGACATTAAAGATAATTGTATGAAATTAATCAATATAGATCATCATGCAAGTAATGATTTTTATGGGGATTTAAATTATGTAGTGGCTGAAGCATCTTCAACTTGTGAATTAGTATATAATTTACTCATAAGAAATGAAGAAATAAATAATTTTAAATCTATAGATGAAAATATAGCTACAGCTCTCTATACAGGTCTTATGACGGATACTGGAAAACTTACATATTCTAATACTCATGCAAGTAGTTTTGATATGGCGAAGCAATTATTAATAAATGGAGCAAATACACAAAAAGTAGTTCAAAATGTTTTTGGTAGTAATCCTTTTAACTTTTATAAATTATTGGGAGAGTCACTAAATACACTTGAAATTGTCAATAGGAAAGTGGCCATAATGATGGTTACACAAGATATGCTTAAAAGATACAATGTTGATTTTAAGGATATAGACGGTATTGTCCCATATGCTAGAGATATAGAAAACGTAGAAATAGGAATTTTACTTAAAGAAAAAAGCAATAATGAGATTAAAGTTAGCTTAAGATCTAAATCCTATGCAGATGTAGGTCGTTTAGCTAAGACATTTGGTGGAGGCGGACATATAAGGGCTGCTGGTTGTACTATAAATGATAGTATGGAAAATGCAAAAACAAAAATATTAGAAGAAGCATTAAAAGAAATTTAAGGATGATTTTTAATGAATAAAATAGTAAATATATTAAAACCTACAGGTATGACATCTCACGATGTAGTAAGTAGAGTGAGAAGAATTTTAAGCATGAAAAAAGTTGGTCATACAGGAACGTTAGATCCTGATGCAGCTGGAGTTCTTCCTATATGTTTAAACAAGGCTACAAAAGTAAGTGAGCTTATTTTGAATAAAGAAAAATCATATATATGTGAATTAACATTAGGTGTTGCTACAGACACTTATGATTCTTCTGGAGTAATAACATTCGAAGGTGATGCTTCAAATATTACAAGTGAACATATATACAAAGCTTTTGAAACACAAAAAGGAGAGATTAATCAGTATCCTCCTGTTTATTCAGCTTTGAAGATTAATGGACAAAAAATGTGTGATTTAGCTAGAAAAGGAAAAGCCGACACTATTGAAATTAAGCCTAGAAAAGTTAATATAGAACAAATAAAAATTTTAAATATAATTGAAAATAAAGTATTATTTTTAGTTAAATGTTCAAAGGGTACTTATGTTAGAAGTATATGTCATGATATTGGTAAGTACTTAAAGTGTGGAGGACATATGTCCTTTTTACTTAGAACATCTTCTGGAAAATTCAACTTAGAAAATGCAATAACTCTAGAAGAATTAGAAAAATATTATAATGATAACATCCTAGAAAATCACTTATATGATATTGATTATGTTCTAGATAATTTTAAAAAAGTTGAATTAAAAGATACTGCTCTTAAATACTATAGAAATGGTGGAATAATAGATTCTAAAAGGTTTACAAATGATAATTTATCACAAAATGATGAATATGTCAGGGTATATTGTAATGATGAATTTATAGGAACTGGAAAATTATTAAAAAATAATAACACTATTAGTCTAAAGAGTGATAAAATTTTTATAGAATAATTTTTATATCAGTGGGGAAAAGACATGATTATAATAAATTCTTTAAATGAAATAGAAAGTTTTGATAAAAGTGTTGTTACTATAGGTAAATTTGACGGGATTCATAAGGGACATGAGGTTCTTATAGAAAAGACGGTTGATTATTCTAAACAAGAACAATTAACGAGTGTAGTTTTTACATTTAAAAACAGTCCTATTAGTTATTTTTCTAATATTACAACTAGAGAAATAATAACACAAGTTGAAAAAATCAATAAACTTAAGTTATTAGGTATAGATGTAGTTATAGATATACCATTTAATAAAGATATGGCAGAAATATCAGCAGAAGATTTTGTAAAAGAAATATTAGTTGATAAACTAGGTGCAAAAAAACTAATTATAGGACATGATTTTGCTTTTGCAAGAAATAGAGAAGGTACTCCACCAATATTAAAAATACTAGGCAAAAAATATGGATTTGATGTGGAGGTAGTTGAGCCTGTAGTTATTAATAATATAAGAGTGAGTAGTACTCATGTAAAAGATTTAATATATGCAGGTAGAGTTGATGAAATAAAGAATTACTTAGGGAGAAACTATACAATTGAAGGTACAGTGATTCATGCAAAACAGCTAGGTAGAACTTTAGGATTTCCAACGGCAAACCTTAAACTACAAGAAAATCTTATTATACCTAAAAGAGGTATATATGCTACAAAAGTATATATTGGAAATGAAGTATATGTAGGAGCTACAAATATTGGCTATAATCCTACAGTAAATGGAGAAAAAATGTCAGTAGAAACAAACATATTACAATTTGACAAAGATATTTATGGCAAAACTATAAAACTTGAGTTTTTGGAAAGAATAAGAGATGAAAAGAAGTTTAAAGATTTAAACGAATTAAAAATACAATTGAAGATGGATACTAATTATATATATAAAAAGTATATTTGCAAAAGTAGCTAAGTTATGATAAAATAATCAAAGTAACCATTACTCGGCATATGAATACTCCAATCAATGCTTAGTAAATGGCGATTATATTAAAATATTTGGAGGTACATCAAATGAATAAAACAGAAATAATAAGCGAATTCGGAAGAAAAGAAGGAGATACTGGTTCTCCAGAAGTTCAAATAGCTTTATTAACAGCTAGAATAAACGAATTAAACGAGCACTTAAAAGTTCACAAAAAAGACCATCACTCAAGAAGAGGATTATTAAAAATGGTTGGTAGAAGAAGAAACTTATTAGCTTACTTAAAAGAAAAAGACTTAGAAGGTTACAGAGCATTAATAGCTAAGTTAGGATTAAGAAAATAATCTTATTACTTTATTTAAAAAGCAGATATACTTATGGTATCTGCTTTTTTTGTATTGATAAAAGAATGAATAATTAATTTCTATTAGGGGGCAGTAGCCATGAAGATTAAAATACTGTGTGACAGCATGTGCGACATTCCTGAGGAAATAAAACAAAAAGGCTTTTTAGATATGATTCCGCTTACTATCAGTATAAATGGGAAAGAATATAAAGATGGTATAGATTTTACTAATCAACAATTTTATCATATTTTGGAAAGTAGTGAAACCTTACCTAAAACATCTCAAGTTACATACATTCAATTTAAAGAAGCTTTTGAAAAATATGCAAATGAAGGATATGATGTGATTTGTCTAACAGGGTCATCAAAGACTTCAGGAACATATCAAAGTGCAATAATGGCCCAAAATGATGTTACTGGGAATATATATGTTTTTGATACATTATTTTTATCTTTAGGAAGTGGACAATATGTAATAAAAGCGTGTGAATTAGTGGAAAATAGTGATTTGTCTGCTGATCAAATAGTTGATAAATTAGAAGACATTAGAGAAAGTGTAAATTTATTTTTCGTACCATTTACATTAGATTATTTAAAAGAAAGTGGAAGATTACCAAGTGTGGTATCTTTTGTAGGAAATATGTTAAATATAAAACCTATATGCACCATGGAAGATGGAAAAAATAAAATAGTAACAAAAATTAGAGGAGCTAAACAAGTAGCCTCTAAACTAGTAGATATGATTTTAGAAGCTAATGATCATGATTTAGAATCTAAAGTTCTTACAATAGGATATGGTTCTAATGAATCAGATTTTGAAAAACTTAAAGAAGAAGTTGCTAAAAGAATAAAAGCAAAGGAAGTATTTATTACTAGAGGTGGATCTTGTATATGTGCACACACAGGCCCTCAAATTTTAGCAATAAGTTCTTCTAACTAATAAATTAAGAGGATATACTAAAACACTAATTCTTTACATTGTATAATTATATTGTTAATTAGTAGTAATTTTGTTAATATAGTACATAGAAGAAATAGTGGTTTCAGTATAAGAGGAGGTACAAGCATTAATGTTTGAACATAAAATTTTTACAATGGATTTAGCAGGAAGAGAACTTTCTGTTGAAATAGGGAAAATATCACAACTTGCTAGTGGTAGTGCAATACTTAGATATGGTGAGACTATGGTTATGGTAAACTGCTCAAAATCAGCTCAACCAAGAGAAGGTGTAGACTTTTTCCCACTAAGTGTTGATTATGAAGAAAAATTATATTCAGTTGGTAAAATACCAGGTGGTTTCTTAAAAAGAGAAGGAAAGCCGTCAGAAAAAGCAGTACTTACATCAAGACTTATAGATAGACCTATAAGACCTTTATTTCCAAAAACATTCAGAAATGATGTACAAGTAGTTGCTACAGTTTTATCAGTAGACCAAGATTGTACTCCTGATATAGTTTCTATGATAGGTTCATCAGTTGCTTTATCAATATCAGAAATACCTTTCAATGGACCAACAGGATCTGTATGTGTAGGTTTAGTGGATGGAGCTTTAGTTGTAAATCCTACAGCAGAAGAAAGAGAAAAAAGTTCATTACACTTAGTAGTATCAGGAACTAAAGAAGCGGTAATGATGGTTGAAGCTGGAGCTGACGAAGTACCAGAATCATTAATGCTTGAAGCAATATTAAAAGCACATGAAGAAATTAAAAAAATAGCTGAGTTTATAGAACAAATTCAAGCTGAAGTTGGAAAAGAAAAAATAGAATTTGTTGAAACTAAACCAAATGCTGACATAGAAGCCAAAGTTAGGGAAGTAGCTACTGAAGGAATGAAGGAAGCTGTTAGCGTTGTTGAAAAATTAGAAAGACAAGAAGCTATGGACGCTGTAAAAGAACAAACTATAAATAGTTTTGATGAAGAAACTTTAGAAGCGTTTGGAAATGATATAATAGCTACGCTAGATTCTATAATAAAAGAAGAAGTTAGAAAAGCTATAGTTCATGAAGGTAGAAGACCAGATGCTAGAAAAACTGATGAAATAAGACCAATATGGTGTGATCATGGATTTATACCAAGAGCTCATGGTTCAGGGTTATTTACAAGAGGACAAACTCAAGTAATGACAGTTACAACTCTTGGAGCATTAGGTGATGTTCAAATACTTGATGGACTTGATGAAGAAGAAAATAAGAGATATATGCATCACTACAACTTCCCTGCATACTCTGTTGGTGAAGCTAGACCATCAAGAGGACCAGGAAGAAGAGAAATAGGTCATGGAGCTTTAGCTGAAAGAGCATTACTTCCGGTAATACCTTCAAAAGAAGAATTCCCTTATGCTATAAGACTTGTGTCTGAAGTATTAAGTTCAAATGGTTCTACATCTCAAGGTTCTGTTTGTGGTTCTACATTATCTTTATTAGATGCGGGTGTACCTTTAAAAGATATGGTTGCAGGTATTGCAATGGGACTTATAGAACATGATGGGAAAATGGCTATACTATCAGATATACAAGGTATGGAAGATCATTTAGGAGATATGGACTTTAAAGTTGCAGGTACTGAAAAAGGTATAACTGCTATACAAATGGATATTAAAATAGCTGGTATAGATGAAGAAGTATTAACAAGAGCATTAGCTCAAGCTAGAGTTGGCAGACTTCATATATTAAACGAAATGAGAAAATGCATAGATAAACCAAATGAAGAATTATCTAAATATGCGCCAAAAATAGTTACTATGAGAATTAACCCAGATAAGATAAGAGACGTTATCGGTGCTGGTGGTAAAGTAATAACTAAGATAATAGATGAAACGGGCGTTAAAATAGATATAGAACAAGATGGTGAAGTATTCATAGCTGGTATTGATATGGATATGATAAGATTAGCTCAGCAAAAAATATCTGATATAGTAGCAGAAGTTGAGTTAAATGAAATATATAAAGGTAAAGTAACAAGAGTAGTTAACTTCGGAGCTTTCGTTGAATTACTTCCTGGAAAAGAAGGATTACTTCGTATAGGAAATATAGCTCACGAAAGAGTAGAAAAAGTTGAAGATGTATTAAACGTTGGAGATGAAGTAGAAGTTAAGGTTACTGAAATAGATGACAAAGGTAGAGTAAACGTATCTAGAAAAGTATTATTACCTAGACCAGAGAGAAAAAATAAATAATAATTCATTTATACAATAAGGGAACGAGACGTAGTCTCGTTTTTTTTATGTGTTTTGCTTACACGTCGCCAAAGGGCCGTGAATTTTTAGATAACAAGTCCTATTCCTAAGAATAAATTATAAGTCGTAATAATAAACTTAAAATAAGAAATAATTTGTACATATTAGGAGGAAACGAATATGATAATGATGGTGCTAAACAAAGGTAAACTAAAAAAAATAATAATTTTTATTCTAATCATTCTGCTTATAATATGTGGAATCGCTTTTACACTTAAGAAAAATCAGTCAACACCAAGTATTAATATTTTAGATTTGGCAAAAGCTCCCTATACCCAGGGAACCAAAAAAAATAGTGGCTATGTTGCATTAACTTGCAACGTAGACCTAGGGTGGGAAGATGAGTATGTAATATCTATTTTAGAAACTCTAAAAAAGGAGAAGGTACACATTACTTTTAATGTTACAGGAAAGTGGGCTGAAAATAAAAAGGACTTGCTTTTAAGAATTAAAAATGAAGGACATGAGGTAGGTAATCATGGATATAAACACTTAGACTACGCTAATCTTTCATATGATGAAAATTATAATCAAATAAGTACTTCTAAGAAAATAATTGATGATGCTATTGGAGAGGAAACTAAATTTTTTCAAGCTCCAGCAGGTTCTTTTGGCTCAAATACAGTTAAAGCAGCAGAATGTTTAAATTACATATGCTTCAAATGGGATGTGGATACTATTGATTGGCAAGATAGAGACAATCCTGAAAAAATCATTGAAAGAGTAAAGAATAAGAATATAGTAGATGGAAGTATTGTATTAATGCATCCAACAGATGCTACAACAAAATGTTTAGATGATATTATTCAAATTATAAGAGAAAAAAACTTAAAACCAGGGAGACTTAGTGATGTGTTTGTTGTTGATTAAATTAAGATCCTAAACTATAATTAATACTATAAATTTTTTTAACTTGTAAAAATTAAAGTTTATAATGACATAGTGAAGAATTTGGAGGACGATATGTATAAATGTCAAACCCTAAAAAATGGTCTCACCATTGTGGGAGAGGAAATACCTTATTTAAAATCCGTATCTCTTGGGATTTGGATAAATACAGGATCTAGGATAGAAACACCTAAGGAAAGTGGAGTGTCTCATTTTATTGAGCATATGCTGTTTAAAGGAACTAAAAATAGAAGTGCAAAAGACATAGCAAGAGATATAGATAATATTGGTGGACAAATAAATGCTTTTACAAATAAAGAATGTACATGCTATTATGTTCATATTTTAGATGAACATATAAATATAGGCATAGATGTTTTAAGTGATATGATATTAAATTCAACTTTTAATAACAATGACATAGATAGAGAACGAGCAGTAATATTAGAAGAATTGAAAATGTATGAAGATTCTTTAGATGATTTATCTTATGATTTATTAGTAGAAAATATATATGCCGATGATGGACTAGGTATGAACATACTTGGGAATAGACAGACTATTAAAAATTTAAAAAGAAAAAATATTTTAAATCATTATAATCAGTATTATGTTCCTAATAATGCAGTCATATCAATTTGTGGCAATTTCAATTTTGAAGAAGTAGTAAAGTTTATAGAAGAAAAATTCAGTGAATGGGAAGAAAAGGAAGTAAATATAGAAGTAAAAGAAGCTAAGTTTCACTCTTGTTTTATAACTAAAAATAGAGAAAGCGAACAAGTCAATATAGCAATAAATTTAAAAGCTATACCAGAAGAGAATGAAAAGGAAGCTTATGCTTTAGCAGTTGTAAACAATATATTTGGTGGAAGTACTAGCTCTAGACTCTTCCAAAATATAAGAGAAGACAAAGGATTAGTATACTCCATATACTCGTCTCCAACTCTATATAAAAAATGTGGAGAGTTGGGTATATTTGCTAGTACCAGTGAAGAATACTTAAAAGAAGTATATGACTTAATAATAAAAGAAATAAAAAATATACGAGAAAACTATGTTACTGAAGAAGAACTTAAAGAAAGTAAGGAACAGTTGAAGGGTAATTATATATTAAGCTTAGAAAGTATTAGTTCAAAAATGTTATCTCATGGTGAGTCTATGTTGCTTAATAATAAGATCAAAAACGAAGATGAAATTATTGAACATATAAATAGCGTAAATATGGAACAAGTTAAAGCAATTATTAATAAAGTATTTAATATAGAGAACTTAGGAGTGTGTATAGTAGGAAAAAATGTAGAAGGTGTTCAGATATAATTGTAAAAAGTAACGCTTGAGCAAGGTCGTGCCTGAATCATTAGAGAATGCATTTCGTTGGCTATATGAAGTGGAGTTCCCACGCAGTGGCTTAAGTGAAACAAATTTTTATTTATCGGGGTGAAAAATATGAATTTATCTGAATTAGCTGGAAAAGAAATAGTAAACTTAGTTAATGGAGAAAGACTTGGAGTAATTGGTGAGTGCGATATTATAATAGATGAAACTACAGGTAAAATCCTGGCGCTTTCCATACCAAGAGAAAGAGGATTTTTTGGTATAAAAAGGGATAGAGGAGATTTAGAAATTCCATGGAGGAATGTGAAAAAAATTGGCAATGATATGATAATCATTGAATACGATGGAATATATTAGGAGGCAAATATGGGGATTCTAGTACAAAAATTTGGTGGTACATCAGTAGCATCAGTTGAAAAAATGAATGAAGTGTGTAATATAATAGAACAATACAAAAAAAAGGGGAACGACTTAGTAATAGTAGTTTCAGCCATGGGAAGAAAAGGAGAACCCTATGCGACTGATACACTAATAAATTTATGTACTAATGTTAACAAAAAATCTAAAAAACGAGAACTTGACTTAATAATGTCTTGTGGAGAAATAATATCAGGAACAATACTATCATCAATGTTAGAAGCTAGAGGAATACCATCAATTTTTCTAACAGGAATGCAAGCTGGAATAATAACGACTAAGGTTTATTCAAATTCAAAAATAAAGGAAATAAATCCAACAAGAATTCGTAGAGAGTTAGATGAAGGCAAAGTAGTTGTTATAGCAGGGTTCCAAGGAGGTACAGAAGATGGAGAAGTTACTACTTTAGGAAGAGGAGGTAGTGATACATCTGCAGTTGCCATAGGAAAAGCATTGGGAAGTGAAACTGTACAAATTTATACAGATGTGGATGGAATAATGACTGCTGACCCAAGAATAGAGCCAGCAGCAAAAATACTTGATTACTGTGATTACGAAGAAGTATTCCAAATGGCAGAAAAAGGAGCAAAGGTTATTCATCCAAGAGCAGTAGAACTTGCTAAGAATGGAGATATTGTTTTAGAAATAAAGAATACTTTAAATCCTACATGTAAAGGAACTAGAATCGGTTTAACTCGTGGTTTAGTAAGTGATTATGAAGACTTCCAATGTAGATTTATGACATCAGTAGCTCATAAAGACAATATAGCTCAAGTTAAAGTAAAATCATCTGAAGAATTGTTCTCAAAAATATTAAATGAAATGGAAGAAAAGCATATAAACTTAGATATGATAAATTTCTTCACAGAAGAAAAAGCTTTTGCATTGGAACAAAATTATATTCCTAAAGTAGAAGAAATTTTACAAAAGTATGAAGTAAAATACGATATTAGAAAACATTGTGCAAAAGTAACTTTAATTGGTTCGAAAATCACAGAAACTCCTGGTGTCATTGCAAAAGTAGTTAGAGCTTTATCAAAGGCAGGTATCACTCTTTTACAATCATCAGATTCATATACATGTCTTACTTGTTTAGTAAAAGAGGAAGATATGGTAGAGACTGTTCATGCTATTCATAAAGAATTTGATAACTAAAAATAAATAAAAATACCGAAATACCCTATACAGTTATAACAAGAAAGTATTTGTTTATCTGTATAGGGTATTTTTAGTGTTAAGGTAGCTATAATTTATAAGATTTATGGAAAACTTAATAAGTAATAATATAATAAAAGTTTATAAAGGAGAAAAATTTATGTTATTAATTAAAAATGGAAAAGTAATAACAATGTCTGGAAAAACTTATGATAACGGATCTGTTTTAATAAAAAATAAGAAAATTATAGAAGTGGGAGAAAATATTACTATAGATGGCAATGAAGATTGTAACGTAATTGATGCTAGTAATTGTTGGGTTATACCTGGAATAATAGAGGCGCATTGCCATATTGGAATAATAGAAGAGAAAAAAGGGTTTGAGGGTGATGACTGTAATGAAACATATGAAGCTGTTACACCCTATCTTAGAGCTTTAGATGGCGTTAATGTTATGGATCCAGCTTTTCATAATGCTTTAAGTGCAGGGATTACAGGAGTTATGGTAGGGCCAGGAAGTTCAAATGTAGTAGGAGGGCAATTTATCTTTATTAAAACTCATGGTAGAGATATAGATAATATGACTATTTTGCAACCAGCAGCAATGAAAGTGGCTTTTGGAGAAAATATAAAAACAAATTATGACCAAAAAAGTATGATACCGTCAACTCGCATGTCAATAGCAGCACTTTTACGTGAAGTGTTGTTTGATGCTAAACAATATAATGAAAACAAAAAAAAAGCTATAAAAAATAATGATGACTTTGAAGAAATATTTAAAAAAGAATGTTGGTTACCCTTGATTAATAAAAAAATACCTTTAAAGGCTCACGTACATAGAACAGATGATATTTTGACTGCTATTCGCATAGCTAAAGAATTTAATTTAAACTTAACCTTAGATCATTGTACAGAAGGACATTTAATAGCGAGAGAAATTAGTGAATCTGGGTTTCCAGCTATCGTAGGACCTTCAATGGCTATAAGAAATAAAATAGAAACTCAAAATGCAGACTTTAAAACTGCAGGGATTTTACATAAAGCTGGTGTAAAGGTTGCTATTACTACGGATCATCCAGTTACTAGAATACAGGATTTACCTATTTGTGCTGGCTTTGCGGCAAAAGAGGGTCTGGGAATAGAGGAGGCTCTTAAAGCGATTACAATAAATGCAGCAGAAATATGCAATGTTTCTGATAGAATTGGAAGTATTGAAGTAGGGAAAGATGCAGATATAGCAATATTTGATGGGAATCCGATGAATGTATTTACAAAAACTTTATATACAATAATTGATGGTAAAATAGTTTATCATTTAAAAGACTAAAAATAAAAGAAAAATAATGGAGCTTCCGCATCAAAAAGAAGGGAGACGGCTTTTTATTGCAAAAAAATAAATACCAGGCTCAAAAGAGCTTGGTATCTAATACAATATTTGTATGATAAAACATAATACTATATAAACGGATTATATTTGCGTATATCTTAGGGGAAGACTCATCTTCAGACCACTCAACAATTGTAAGATTTGGTGGTATCCCTTTTTAACCTGTAAGTGAATGTCTAATGACTCAATTAACAAATTTTCTTGGTGACAAAAATGAAATTTCAAAAAAATTATTTATTGATGGCATCAAAATAGAATCGTGTGCTAATAGATACACATTTGTTTGGAAAAAATCCATAAATAAAAATATGAATAAAATATTTAAACAAATATCTAACTATATATTAAAGTGTGAAAATGATTTTGATATTAAAGTAATTTATAAAGCTTAATTCAAAATATATTACTTAAAAAATTACTTAAAATTTAAAATCAATTGAAGAGTACACTGAATTTAAATATCCTAAAATAATAGTCTATGGAAGATATGAAAGTGAAGAAAATTATATGTTCTTAGAAAATAAGGCCATCACAGAACAATTTTTAATTGTTCATGAGACCGCCTCATTGTTTTTACTTTATCTTATAATGACAAAGTTATGATTATATCTATCTTATCATTTTATGATATAAATCATGTTAATTTACATCTTAGCAATTATTAAGAAAACTATCTACAATTGTTATTATCGTTATTATTGTTTTCAAAATTATTGTCATTATTATTTTTTAAATTATTGTTGTTGTTATTGTTTCTGCAGTTATTATTGTTGCTATTATTTTTTAAATTATTGTTGTTGTTATTGTTTCTGCAATTATTATTGTTATTATTATTTTTCATCTTGTATCACCTCCATTCACTATATTATTATCACAATTATGATTAGTAAATATTCATAAAATCCATAATTTTTTGTTATAACTTTTTATGATAAAAACTTTACACTATGAAAAGAATAGAATTATTTCATACTCATTGGGAAACATAAAATTAAATATATTAAATGAGGTGAAATAAATGATAAAAAATGAAAATAATATGAATGAATACATAAATGATAATAATTATAATAACTATGATTTGAGTCAGTCGGAATTTGAAAATAAAAAAGAAGATGAAGAGAAAAATAAACCTGAAAACACTGAAAGTAATAATGTTGACCATGATAATAATGAAGGTGAAGATGAAGACAGTGACAAAGTTCAAGATATAAAGCAAATGGGAGTTCCTAACATG
This sequence comes from Terrisporobacter vanillatitrophus, assembly GCF_051148895.1. Lineage (GTDB taxonomy): Bacteria > Bacillota > Clostridia > Peptostreptococcales > Peptostreptococcaceae > Terrisporobacter > Terrisporobacter vanillatitrophus. The sequence continues at coordinate 2,702,959 of NZ_CP154625.1, read as the reverse complement.
CCTTCTAATGCACAAAAAGAAATTCAATGTATAACTATAATAGGAGAAATTGAGGGTCATTTTGTAGGTAACCCACAGAAGAAATCTACAAAATATGAACACATAATACCTTTATTATACTCAGTGGAAGAAAGTAATGAAATTAAAGGTATTTTAGTTATTCTAAATACTGTAGGTGGAGACGTGGAAGCAGGTCTTGCTATGGCAGAATTAATTAACAGTATATCTAAAAAAGTCGTAACACTTGTACTTGGAGGAAGTCATTCCATAGGAGTACCTCTTGCAACAGCAGGAAATTATTCTTATATAGCTCCAAGCGCAACAATGATTGTTCATCCAATAAGAACAAATGGACTAGTTATAGGTGTTAATGAAACTTTTGAATATTTCAAGAAAATGCAAGAAAGAATAGTAGAATTTATAACAAGAACTTCTAATATACAAAGAGAAGAGTTAAATAAGCTTATGAACGCAAAAGATGAGCTTGTAAGTGATGTGGGAAGTGTTTTAATAGGTAAAGAAGCTGTGGAATATGGACTTATAGATGAAGTTGGTGGATTAAAGGAAGCATTAACAAAATTAAGAGAGTTAATAAGAGAAGACAATAAAAATGAAGGAAATAAATAAGATTTGTTTAAAATAAGTAATATGTGATATAATGATTTAATAATTAAAAGTGTTAATGTATACCATTAACACTTTTAAGTTTTAAAGAATTTATAATTTAGTTTGTGGATAAATTATAGATTTGAATTGATAAGGTATAAGAAATAAGAGGTGAGATTGGTGGCTAAGAAAAAAAGTAAAGGCGCTAAGAATAAAAAGCATAACAAAGATAAAATAATAGTATCTGGAGAATATTATAATCTAGTAACTGTATTTATAGGAATATTTTTATTATATAGCTTAAACTCAAATTCCATGGGCCTTATAGGACAATTTATACAAGACACTTTTAAAGGATTGTTTGGAGCTCTTGCCGTAATTATTCCATTGCTGATAATAATTATAGGTATTCTTGGATTTTTTGAAAGAAATGAATATGTATATAGAATGAAAAAAAGTAAAACAGTCTATATTTTTATAGTCTTTTTGTTTATTTTTTATGGATTATTTAATGCAAGAAAAATCCCAGTGGATAATCCTCTAAAAGCCAACATGTATAGCGATGTTATGCAAATGGGGATTGATGGAAGTGGTTGCGGTCTAATCACATCAACAATAGCATACTTTATTAAAGCAGTATTCGGATTAACAGGTGGATGGTTAATTAGCATATTTGTTCTATTCATTACAGTAATGTACACATTTAATATATCCCTAAAAGACCTAATAGAAGGTATTACTAATAAATCTAACAAAATAAAAAGTGGAAATATAAATGTAAAAGATAAGGTATCCAACTTAAAAGAGTCTGCGATTAATTTAGTAACTGAAGAAGTTGATGAAACTACTCAAGTTGGTAAAAATAAAAAAGGTTTCTTAAAGAATATTTTTAATAAAAATGATAAAAATGAAGAAATAGAAAATACTTTAGCTGAGCCTAATTATGATGAAGACAAGACAATAAAAATAGTAGGCTTCAATAAAGGTGATGATGATTATTTAGAAATTTTAGAAGGTACAAATAGTATGCCTGAACTAGATGTGCTTAAGGATCTTCAAAATACAAATCCTAATGTTAAAATGAGTGATACAATGAACAATACTAAAACTAAGGCCAATACTAGTATTGAAAAAACTGCTCCAATAAACTTAGGAGATACAAATGATTTACAGATTAATAGTCAATCAAATTATGAAAACTATACAAAACCAAGTTTAGATTTATTAACTAAAATTGGACACAAAGGTAATGAAAATGATAAAAGAAAGGCATTAGAAAATGCATCTTTATTAATCAAAACATTATCTAATTTTGGCGTTGATACAAAAATGGGTCAAGTAACTTTAGGGCCTACTATAACAAGATACGAAGTACAACCCAATCCAGGTGTTAAAGTAAGTAGAATTGTAAACTTATCAGATGATATAGCTCTTTCTTTAGCTGCAAAAAGCATAAGAATAGAAGCTCCAATTCCAGGGAAAAGTGCTATAGGAATAGAAGTTCCAAACGACGAACCACAGGTGGTTGGGCTTAGAGATGTTATTGGAAGTAAAGAATTTAAAGAAGATTCTTCATCTCTTGCCATAGGACTTGGAAAAGATATAAGTGGAAATCCAGTTATTGCAGATATTGGTAAAATGCCGCATTTACTTGTAGCAGGGGCTACAGGGTCAGGGAAGTCAGTTTGTATAAATACAATAATAAACTCTGTATTATACAAGGCAACACCAGATGAAGTAAAACTATTGCTTATAGATCCAAAAGTAGTTGAGCTTGCTCATTATAATGGCATACCTCACTTACTATCACCAGTTGTTACTGATCCTAAAAAGGCAGCAAATGCATTAAACTGGGCAGTAGTAGAAATGAATAAAAGATATAAGTTGTTTGCTGATTTAGGAGTTAAAGATATAACTAGTTATAATGAAAAAAGTGAAACGAAACTTCCAAAAGTAGTAATAATAATAGATGAGTTAGCTGATTTAATGATGGCATGTGCTAACGAAGTAGAAGACTATATATGCAGACTTGCTCAAATGGCTAGAGCAGCAGGAATGCATCTGATTATAGCAACACAAAGACCTTCTGTTGACGTAATAACAGGAGTTATAAAAGCCAATGTTCCCTCTAGGATTGCCTTTGCAGTTTCATCACAAACAGATTCAAGAACTATATTAGACATGGGTGGAGCAGAAAAACTACTTGGAAAAGGTGATATGCTATTCTATCCACTAGGAGCTGCAAAACCAGTAAGATTACAAGGAGCTTATATATCAGAAGATGACTCTGAAAAAGTAATAAACTTTGTAAAAGGACAAGTAAAAGAAGAAATTAAATATGAAGAAGAAATAATACAAACTATTTCAAAAACTGCTAACATCAAAAATGATGATGTAGATGAATTCTTAGAAGACGCTATTGCCTTTGTAGTACAAAGTGGGCAAGGATCATCTTCTATGCTACAAAGAAAGTATAAAATAGGATTTAATAGAGCAGCTAGACTAATTGATTCAATGGAAGAAAGAGGTATAGTTGGACCTAGTGAAGGCAGTAAACCTAGAAAAGTACTAATAACAATGGAAGAATTAGCAAAATTAGAAGGTGAATAAAATTTGAAAACAATTAAAATAGAAGATGCTTTAAAATTAGAAAAAACAATTTTTATAGATGTTAGAACAGAGAGAGAATACTTAGATGATCATATATTAAATGCTTATAATATGCCATTATTTGATAATGATGAGTATTGTGAGGTTGGTACTATATACAAACAAGAAGGGAAACACGAAGCCATAGATAAAGGTTTGGACTTTGTTTCCCCAAAGTTGAAAGACATGTACAAACTAGCAAAAGAATTGTCAAGTGAGTATGAACATATAGTAATATATTGTGCAAGGGGTGGAATGAGAAGTGGCTCTGTAGCCAATTTACTTAGCTCTATTGGAATAGATTTGTACAAGTTAGAAGGTGGATATAAATCTTATAGAAATTATGTGCAAAATTATTTAAGCAACATAATGGACAAAAAGCAATTTATAGTTCTTCATGGATTAACTGGAGTTGGTAAAACAGAGTTATTAGTAGAATTAGAAAAAAATAATATGGATATAGTAGACTTAGAGTATATGGCGAGAAATACTGGATCTGTATTTGGATTTATAACTTATGATGAAAAGCCACCAACTCAAAAAACTTTTGATTCTAGAATATTTGAATCATTATTTTTTTCAAAGAGTGATTACTTATTTATAGAAAGTGAAAGTAAAAGAGTAGGTCATGCACTAGTACCAAATGACATATATGAAGCAATAATAAGAGATGGATATCATATACTTATAGAATGTGATATAAAGGATAGAGTAAAAAGACTTTGTAAAGATTATATTTATGATAGAAATGAAGATAATATACAAGCCTTAAGACAATGTATAAATACATTTAGAAAAAGACTTGGAAATAAAACTGTAGATGAATACTTAGAATTATTGGATAAGGAACAGTATGAAGAGTTAGTTGAAAAGTTTTTAGTATTTTACTATGATCCTCTTTATATGCATTCAGTAAACCAATATAAATACAATGACGTAATGAAATTTGAAGACATAAACGATATAATAGAAAAATTAATAAGTTTTCATAAGACAGCAATGGAAGGAGTTAAACAATGTTAAAAATAGCACTAGAATCGTTAGGTTGTTCGAAAAACCTAGTAGATGCAGAAATAATGATGGGTATATTAAATAAAAAGGGTTACAAACTTACAGGGGATTTTGATGAGGCAGATGTAATATTAGTAAATACATGTGGGTTTATAGAATCAGCAAAACAAGAGTCTATAGAAACTATAGTAGAATTTGCAAATCTTAAAGAAACTGGAAACTTAAAATTACTTATTGTTACAGGATGTTTAGCTCAAAGATATTCAGATGAATTAAAAGAAGAAATTCCTGAAATAGATGCAATAGTAGGTACAGGAAGTTACCAAAATATTGACGAAATCTTAGAAAATTTACAAAAAGAGAAACAGGTAGTTAGCTTAAATGATATAGAAGTTGTTTACAATGAAGATCTACCAAGATACGTTTCAACGCCAGATTATATGGCTTATATAAAAATAAGTGAAGGTTGTGATAAACACTGTACTTATTGTATAATACCAAAATTAAGAGGGAAACAAAAAAGTAGAAAAATAGAAGATATAGTAGCTGAAGCTAAAAACTTAGCACAAGGCGGAGTTAAAGAATTAGTAGTTATAGCACAAGACTCTACAATGTATGGTTCTGATATATATGGAGGAGCAAGATTACCACAATTATTAGAAGAGTTGGCTAAAATAGAAGGATTAAAATGGATAAGAATAATGTACTCATATCCAGAATCAATAACAAAAGAGTTAGTAGATGTTATAAAAAGAAATGATAATATTTGCTCTTACTTTGATATGCCAATACAACATGCAAGTAATAAAATATTAAAATTAATGAATAGACAAACTACTAAAGAAGAATTAATAAATAAAATAAATATGATTAGAACTGCAATACCTGATGCAACACTTAGAACAACATTAATAACAGGATTCCCAGGAGAAGACGAAAGAGATTTCCAAGAACTTGTGGAATTTGTTAAAGAAGTTAAATTTGACAAGTTAGGTGTATTTCCTTATTCAAGAGAAGAAGGAACTGCAGCAGATAAGCTTCCTAATCATTTAGAACAAGAAGTTAAAGAAGAAAGAAGAGATGTTATAATGATGATTCAACAAAGTATCTCAGAAGAAATAAACCAAAGAAAAATAGGTAAAACATATGAAGTTTTAATAGAAGAACAAATTGAGGACAATGTATATATTGGAAGAACTCAATTAGATGCAGAAGAAATTGACAGTATAGTATATGTAAAATCACATACTAATCTAGAGTCAGGAGATTTTGTAAATGTTAAAATAAACACTGCCCTAGAGTATGATTTAATGGGGGATATACAAGATGAATTTACCAAATAAATTAACATTACTGCGAATTTTGTTAATACCGGTATTTGTAATTATAATGATGCTAGACATTACAAATCATTATTTAATTGCCTGTTTAATATTTATTATTGGATCAATAACAGATGCTCTAGATGGTCATATTGCAAGAAAAAATAATTTAGTTACTGACTTTGGAAAATTTATGGATCCTTTAGCTGATAAATTATTAGTAATATCAGCTCTTATATGTATGATAGAATCAAATTTAGTTGCAGGTTGGATGGTCATTATTATAGTTGCAAGAGAGCTTACTGTAAGCATTTTAAGAGCTATAGCAGCTGCAGATGGAAAAGTTATAGCTGCCAGTGGTGGAGGTAAAATAAAAACAATAAGCCAAATGTTAGCCATAATAATTTTACTTCTTGGAGCTAATGTAAATAATAGTATATTATTACAAGTTGGAACTATACTTATGTTAATTGCAACATTTTTTACTTTATATTCTGGAGCAGACTACTTATATAAAAATAAAGAATTATTTATGAATAGTAAATAAGTTATAAATCCTTGCTGAATTAGATTCAGGAAGGATTTTTTTAAAAAAATAAAAAATATTCGTATAAAAGTTTATATATAAGTTTATAAATATAAATGTATGTCTTTATAGTTAAACTAATTTATAATATATGTTGAAGATAAAGCTCAAATTCAATTGACTAAGAAAGTTTTATAAGATATAATAAAAGTAACATATAGAACAAATGTTTGCGAAAAGGAAGGATGAAATAATATGAGTATAGAAAAAGAAAAATTACAAGCCCTTAATCAGGCTTTAGGCAAAATAGAAAAAGACTTTGGTAAAGGATCTGTTATGAGACTTGGGGAAGCTACTTCGTTGAATATAGATGTAATATCTACAGGATCTATAGGACTAGATATTGCAGTAGGTATTGGTGGACTTCCTAAGGGAAGAATTGTTGAGATATATGGACCAGAATCTTCAGGTAAAACAACAGTTGCTCTACATACAGTAGCTGAAGCACAAAAAAACGGTGGTATAGCTGCATTTATAGATGCAGAACATGCCCTAGATCCAGTATATGCTAAAGCTTTAGGTGTAGATATAGATAACTTAATAATTTCACAACCAGATACAGGGGAACAAGCTCTTGAAATAACAGAAGCTTTAATAAGATCTGGAGCTATAGATATAATAGTAGTTGACTCAGTAGCAGCCTTAGTTCCAAAAGCAGAAATAGAAGGGGAAATGGGAGATTCTCATGTTGGTCTTCAAGCAAGGCTTATGTCTCAAGCTTTAAGAAAGTTAACAGGATCAATAAAGAAATCAAACTGTGTAGCTGTATTTATAAACCAGTTAAGAGAAAAGGTTGGTATAATGTTTGGTAACCCAGAAACTACAACAGGTGGACGTGCTCTTAAATTCTACTCATCAGTAAGACTTGATGTAAGAAGAATAGACAGTATTAAACAAGGAGATAAAGTACTTGGAAATAGAACAAGAGTAAAAGTCGTTAAAAATAAAGTTGCGCCTCCATTTAAACAAGCTGAATTTGACATAATGTATGGAGAGGGAATATCTAAAATTGGGGATTTATTAGATATAGCAGCAGATGTTGATATAGTTAAAAAATCAGGTTCATGGTATGCATATAATGATATAAAACTTGGACAAGGTAGAGAAAATGTCAAGAAATTTTTAGCCGATAATATGGACTTAACTGATGAAATAAATACTAAAGTTAGAGAACATTATAACCTTGATAAAGCAGTTGTGGAAGAAGATAGCCAAAGTGAAGAATAAAAATGAATACGCCCCTCCTATAAACTTGACATGAATTAGAAAAAATTATAAAATTAAATGAGGATAAAATATTTTAAATTATGATGATTTTATTTAAAGTATTCCAAGATTATAGATAAAGAAACTTTATTAAATTTAAAACTTGGGCCTTCTAGTGAAAAAGGGCATAATTTAAATGATGTTAAAGAATAATATTGATATTTTGGGATTATTACAAAAGGAGGTGGATGTCATAGAAATAATAGCCAGCATACTTGGTTTAGCTATTGGTATTATAGTTGGATATTTTGTTAGAAAAAATATATCTGAAACTAAAATTGGTGAAGCTAAAGACTTAGCCAAAGATATAATAGATAAAGCAAATAAAGACTCAGAAACAATAAAAAAAGAAAAATTATTAGAGGCAAAAGAAGAGATTCACAAATGGAGAACTGATGCAGAAAAAGAACAAAGAGAAAGACGTAATGAAGTTCAAAAGTATGAAAGAAGAGTTCTTCAAAAAGAAGAATCTATTGAAAAGAAGCAACAAAATCTAGAGGTTAAAGAATCTAGTTTAAATGAAAAGTTAAAAGTGGTACAAAGAAAAGAAGACGAAGTAGAAGAAATAAAAGTTAAGCAACTTGAAAAGCTTGAAGATATATCAGGGGTTACTTGTGAAAAAGCTAAAGATATAATTCTTGCAAATGCTGAAAGAGAAGTAAGACATGAAATGTCTATAATGATTAAGGATATTGAAACGCAAGCTAAAGAAGAAGCTGAAAAGAAATCTAGGGAAATAATAGGCTATGCTATCCAAAAATGTGCAGCAGATCATGTTGCGGAAACAACAGTAACTGTTGTGAACTTACCAAATGATGAAATGAAGGGGAGAATAATAGGTAGAGAGGGGAGAAATATAAGAACTCTAGAAACTTTAACAGGTATAGATCTTATAATTGATGACACTCCAGAAGCTGTAATTTTATCAGGCTTCGATCCTATTAGAAGAGAAGTAGCAAGAATAGCATTAGAAAAGCTAATATCAGATGGAAGAATACATCCAGCTAGAATAGAAGAGATGGTAGAAAAAGCAAGAAAAGAAGTTGATAGTATCATCAAAGAGTTTGGAGAACAAGCTACTTTTGAAACTGGTGTACATGGATTACATCCTGAACTAGTTAAACTACTTGGTAGATTGAATTATAGAACAAGTTATGGACAAAATGTATTAAAGCATTCAATAGAAGTTGCTCATATAGCAGGAATTATGGCAGCAGAAATTGGTGCAGATATAAAACTAGCTAAGAGAGCTGGTTTACTTCATGATATAGGTAAAGCAGTAGATCATGAAATGGAAGGAACTCATGTTGAAATAGGTATGGATTTACTTAGAAGATATAAAGAATCTAAGGATGTTATACATGCAATGAGTACTCACCATGGAGATTATGAGCCACAAATAGTTGAGGCTGTATTAGTTACAGCAGCAGATGCCATATCTGCAGCAAGACCAGGAGCAAGAAGAGAAACTTTAGAAGCATATATTAAGAGATTAGAAAAGCTTGAAGAAATAGCTAACTCTTATGAAGGTGTAGAAAAATCTTATGCAATTCAAGCTGGTAGAGAAATCAGAATAATGGTCAAACCTGATAGCGTAAATGATGAAGAACTTCACTTATTAGCTAGAAAGATGACTAAACAAATTGAGGACGAGCTTGAATACCCAGGTCAAATAAAAGTAAGTATAATAAGAGAAACAAGAGCAATAGAATATGCTAAATAATAAAAAGGAGAGTTTTAACTCTCCTTTTTTTATTAAAATATATATAAAACATAAATTATTTTATATAAGAAGTAAAGTAATTATTTAGATACTAGGCGAAGTGAATTTTACTATAATAAAATGTATATATTTGAGAATATAGTAAAATATATGTTTAAATGATATAATTACTATAAAGGGGGAATGCAAATTGAGGCAAAATATTAATATTAATTCACAATTAGATGCATTAAAAGTAAAAGAAGTTGAAAAAATTTTTTACGAAAAGAACTCTGACAATACAAATGTAGTGCCAAAAGTTACTCCTTTTAGAGGAATTAACACAGATTTGTTATATATAAAAAATAATAAAATACTTTTTGTCAAATTTATGGATACAAGTGAAGACTTATTTTCTATATTAGATGAAGAATTGATTGAAGTAATGAATGAAGAATATGAGTTGTTAAAATTAAAAATGGCTCAGTTCTATAATAATATTAGTTTTAATTATGTATTTATCATGCCTTATGTGGATATAGAAGATACATATGGTTTAGAAGATTTTGTTAGTCACAATATAATAGATAAGAGCAAATTAAAAAACATAATTAATAATAGGGAAGAAATAGATAATTATTTAAAAGAAGAAAATAATGAAATAGAGCTAAATTTATATATTTTAGATATATGCCCAGAATACTATGAATTAAATGGTGCTTATCATATTAACAAAGAGTTTAAAAAAATAACTTTTTCTCAAGGAGATTACAATTATAGCGCTACTATGATTGCTGACGAACAATTAGAAAAGTCACTTTCTATTAATTATGGAAAAATATTGATAGAAGGCCCTACGGGTAGTGGTAAAACAACTATTATGATGAGTAGAGCAATAAAATTAGCACGCATATATCCTCATCATAATTTTATAATTTTTACTCATACGAAGCAACTTTGTAATCAACTTAGGGAAAGTCTTAAACTGTTATATAAAGATAATAACAACTTAGAGGTACATACAATTTCATCTTTTGTATTTAAATTATCTAAAAAGTATAATTTAATACTAGATTATGGTTTATTAAAAAAAGATTATGAAAAAACTTTTAATAATTTGATAAAACAAGCTAAAAATGTTATAAAAAATAAAAGAATGTTTAAAGGTATCTTTATAGATGAAAGTGAAAGTTTTGATAAAAAAGATGTTGAATTTATTCAAGAATTTTTATACGAAACAAAATATATATTCAATATGTATTATTGTGAATCTTTAAACATATACAATAGTGTAAATATATTTAAAATTCCTTTAGAGTATATTGATTTTGATGAAAAAGTGCTACTTAGAAAAAACTATAGACAGAAAAAGGAAATTATTAATTTTTCAAATGCATTTTGCAAAAATACCAATAATTATATAAAAGATTTGAGAAATAATGTAAGCCGAGACATATATATACCTAGTGATATTCTTATGGAAGGCGGAATTTCAGCTCAAATTGTGAAAGTTGAAGATTTAGAAGAGCAAATTAACTCAATATTATGGGAAATTGAATATCTTGTAAATAACAAAGGCTTAAATTACAGTGACATAGCTATCGTATTTCCATATAATAAAAAGAAATTAAAAAATGGAAAAACAATATATTTTCAATATCTTCTTAGAAAAGCATTGGATGATGTAAGTATTCCATATATTGTTGGAGATGATAATCTAAATAAATATGGTAAAAAAAGTGGTATAACCATATCGAATTTATACTTTATTAAAAGTTTGGAATATAAGGCAGTTGTATTTTGTGAATTAGAAATGTTGTATAATCAAACTATAAATGAAGAAGATCAAGACTATCAAGTAAATGACTTTATAGGAGATCTTAATAAAATATATATGGTTATGAATAGAGCTAGTGAGTATTTAACATTTATAACTACTTTTAATGAAAAATCCAGTGAATTAATTAATATATTAGTTAATTCTGTAAATAACTAATGACTTTAAGAAGCACTTATGTGCTTCTTAATTATTTATCAAAATAAAATTAATAATATATAAAGTTAAAAAGTGATTAAAATAATAATGAAAGGAGACCTTATGGATAATAGTTACATATTGAGCGAGAGCGAATTTGAAATATTTAAATTATTTTCAATGAAAATGACACCAGCAACAAAAAAAGACTATTTTAGTAAAATAATTCTATTTAAAGAGAAAACCAATGTGGAAGATTTACTAGAAGTAACAAAAAATGAATGTAGAGACTTTGTATCTTTTATAGAGGATGAATATGCCACATCAACTAGTGAGAAGATTTTTAGTTATTTACATAGTTTTTATGCTTTTATGAAGAGAGAAAAATATATAGAATTAAATCCATTCACTTTTGTTAAAAAGCCAATAGTTACAAGAGAAAAAGGTAAAAAAGATGTGTTAAGTATACAAGAAATAAATCAGCTAATAGATTCTCTACATAAGCTCAATGCTAGAGATAGATTAATAATGGTATTTCTAGTTACAACAGGATGTTTATTAAGTGAATTAGTAAGAGTCAAATGGAAAGACTTAATTGTAGATGAAGAAAATAATTTTTACGTAAGACTTGGACAAGGTAAAAAAGAAAGAGTTATAAAACTTCATCCATATTGTTTTAGACTTATAGAAAGTTATAGATATTTTTCTGGACTTAGTGAAATAATAATACCCTCTGAGGACTACATATTTACAACACAAAAAAGTCAATCTATTACAGATAGAAATGTAAGATTAATAGTAAAAAAAGCTTTTGATATTGCAGGATTACCTCAATACTCTGCAAAGGATTTAAGGCATTCATATGCAGCTATTTCTTTAATGCTTGGAGCAGATAAAGAAGATATAAAGAAACAGTTGGGATGGAGTGATAAATACTATGCTATAAGATATAAACATGTATTAAATTTTGTTGATAGTGAGAGTATTGATTATATACTAGGTAAAGATAATTTTAAATTAAATAAAAAATGATATGAACAAAAAGCATAAAAAGTATTGTTATTGTTCGTGAAATTATATATAATAAACTTTGTAGAATAAAAAGATTTAGGGATGGTGCAAAAAATGATAGAAAATAAGTACACAACATATTCAAATCCTTTAACAGAAAGATATTGTAGTAAAAATATGAGTTATATTTTTTCTCCTCAATTTAAGTTTTCAACTTGGCGAAAGCTATGGATTGCATTAGCTGAAGGGGAAAAACAATTAGGAATAAACATAAGTGATGAGCAAATAGAGGAATTGAAAGCTCATGTAGATGATATAAATTTTGATGAAGCAAGAAAAATAGAAAAAGAAGTTAGACATGATGTAATGAGTCATGTTAAGGCTTATGGACTTCAATGTCCAAAAGCAAAAGGCATAATTCATTTAGGTGCAACATCAGCTTATGTTGGTGACAACACAGATGTTATTCAAATGAATGAAGCGTTAAAATTAATAAGAATTAAACTTGTTAATTTAATTGATAATCTTAAAGACTTTGCTTTAAAGTACAAAGATGTTCCAACATTAGGATTTACGCACTTCCAAGCAGCTCAGCTTACAACGGTAGGAAAAAGAGCTACTCTTTGGGCACAAGACTTAATAATAGACTTAGAAGACTTAAACTATAGATTAGAAAATATGAAGCTTAGAGGAGTAAAAGGAACTACTGGAACTCAAGCAAGCTTCATGAGCTTATTTGAAAATGACACAGACAAAATAAAAGAATTAGATAAAATAGTATGTGAAAAAATGGGTTACAAAGAATCTTATAAAGTAAGTGGCCAAACATATACCAGAAAATTAGATTCTCAAGTATTAAATGTACTTGCGGGTATAGCACAAAGTATGCATAAAATGACGAATGATATAAGATTATTACAAAGCTTAAAAGAATTAGAAGAGCCGTTTGAAAAGAATCAAATAGGATCATCAGCTATGGCTTACAAGAGAAATCCAATGAGAAGTGAAAGAATAGCTTCTTTATCGAAGTTTATAATTTCTGAGTCAATATCACCAGCCTTAGTAGAAGCTACACAATGGTTAGAAAGAAGCTTAGATGACTCAGCTAACAAAAGACTTGCTATACCACAAGCATTTATGGCTGCAGATGCAATATTAGATATAGGTATAAATGTAACTGATGGATTAGTTGTATATGAAAACATGATAAGAAAGCATATAGATGAAGAATTACCATTTATGGCTACAGAAAATATACTTATGGAAGCTGTAAAAAGAGGTGGAGATAGACAAGAATTACATGAAGTAATAAGAGAGTTATCTATGAAATCAGCTTACAGAGTTAAGCATGAAGGCTTAAATAATAACTTAATAGACTTAATAATTGAAGATGAAGCTTTCAAAATGTTAAATAAAGAAGAAATAACATCTATACTAGATCCTATGAACTTTGTAGGAAGAGCTCCGCAGCAAGTTGTAGAGTTTGTAGAAGAATATTTAGAGCCAGCTATAAATGATTATAAGGATTGTATAGGTATAGAAATAGACTTAAGAGTATAGTTATAAGTAAAGAGCCAATATGGCTCTTTATTTTATTATGGGCTTTAGCCTGTTGAGTATGTATACTCAACATTAAACCACCCGCTATGCGGGTGCGGAAACGATAGTTATACTAAAAAATCACCTTTCCTGAGATATAATGTAGTTGTTCAGGCTACAAAATAATGAAAGGAAAGGTGATTTTATGGCAAATAAAACGAATAGCTTAGCCCATACAAAATGGCTATGCAAATATCATATTATCTTTACACCTAAGTATAGACGAAAAATTATATATAATCAATATCGAGAAAGCATAGGTCAAATAATTAGACAATTATGTAATTACAAAGGTGTTGAAATAATAGAAGGGCACTTGATGCCCGACCATATACATATGTTGGTGAGTATACCACCTAAGTTGAGTGTATCTAGTTTTATGGAGTATTTGAAAGGCAAAAGTGCACTTATGATATTCGATAGACATGCTAATTTAAAATACAAATTTGGTAACAGACACTTTTGGGCCGAAGGTTTTTACGTTAGTACCGTAGGCCTTAACGAAGCAACAATTAAAAAATATATACAGGAACAAGAAAATCAAGACATATTAAAAGATAAATTAAGTGTTAAAGAATATAGAGACCCTTTCAAAGGGTAGTTGGTAACAAAAAATCCCTTTAGGGATTGCCTAGTATCAAAAGGCATTGTGGTCTGAACAAAGTGAAAACAGCGTCCTTTAGGCGCTGCCAGCAAAAAAGGCTTATAGCCTTAGTACAAACCACCCGTTTTACGGGTGGTTATGATTTTGATTAAAATTAAATTGAAATAAATATTTATAAATTTTAATGTAATAATTTCATAAAAATTAATATTATAGTAAGTTATAATAATATTAGAAAATTAAAAAAGGGATATTTGCAAAAAGTATTGTACTAGAAATATTTTTATTGTAAACTATAGAAGTGGAAAAAAGTCAATAAATTAAGCATCTGAGGTGATTAAATGAACGGTATAGTAACAAATACAATTGGTTTTTTATCAAAAACCTTTCCTAAAATTTACTCAAGTCTTTACTTAGAATACCTAAAGAAATATTCGGCATTATACAATGTAAATAAAACGCAATTAAGAGCTTTAGTATTTATAAAAAACCACGGTAGTATAAGTATGACAGAGCTATGTGCTAAACTAAATATAGAAAAAGGAAGTCTAACAAGTATGATAGATGACTTAACTAAAAAAGGCTATGTTTACAGGGAAAAGGATTTAGCAGATAGAAGAAAATACATGATAGTTATCACAGAAGAAGGGGAAAGATTAGCTATAAACTTTACTAGTAAATTAAGTGATGAACTAGAACAAAAGCTATTTAAGCTAGACGAAAGTGATAGATTAAGATATCAAGAGGCTCTAGAAACTCTTCAGTACATACTAAATAAAGAAGAATTAAGTTAATAAAAAAACCATCTTACTTTTGTAAGATGGTTTTTAATTACATTTAGAAATTATATATTAAGCTTTAGCTAAAGCAGATTTTTCTTTTTCTAATTGACAATATTCTTCAAGAGCTTCTTTTAATAATTGACCAGATCTTCTTAAGTCTTCTTCCTTTAAAACGTAAGCAAGCCTAATTTCGTTTTTACCAAGACCTGGAGTAGAGTAGAATCCTTCAGCAGGGGTACACATAACAGTTTCATTGTCTCTTCTAAATTCTTTTAACATCCAAGCAACGAAATCTTCAGCATTTTCCACTGGTAATTTAGCAACAATATAAAATGCACCCATAGGTTTTTCACATATAACGCCTTCTGCTTTCATCAATTCATTATATAAAGTATCTCTTCTATTTTTATACTCATCATTAACTTCTTTGAAATAAGATTTTGGAGTACTATATAAAGCAGCAGCACCTAATTGTTCTATTGTAGCAACGCAAAGTCTTCCTTGGCAAACTTTCATTACTTCAGCCATGAATTGTTTGTTTTTACAAGCTATAGAACCTATTCTAGCACCACAAGCACTGTATCTCTTAGAAACACTATCTATAATAACAACTCTATCTTCAACTTCTTTAATATTTCCGAAACTTGTATACTCAAGTCCTTCATATACAAACTCTCTATATACTTCATCAGCTATTATCCATAAATCTTTCTCTTTAGCTATTTCAGCTATCATTTGAACTTCCTCTTTAGTATATACGCATCCAGTTGGATTTCCAGGGTTAACAACTAGTATAGCAGAAGTTTTATTATCTATTTTAGCGATTATTTCTTCTTTAGTTGGTAGGTGGAAACCGTTTTCTGCAACTGTGGTTACAGATTTTACTTCAATATTTAAACATTGTGCAAAACCATTGTAGTTTGTATAGAATGGTTCGGGAACTAATATATTATCCCCAGGGTCACATGCAGCCATAAAGGCAAATAATAAAGCTTCACTACCACCATTAGTAACTATAACATCTTCACTTGCAAACTCCATGTTATATGTAGTGTAGTATTTTCTTATAGCTTCAATTAATTCAGGCATTCCTTGAGAACCTGCATATTCTAAAACCTTTTTGTCAAAATTTCTAACTGTGTCAAAAAATCCTACAGGAGTTATAATATCTGGTTGGCCTATATTTAAGTGGTATACCTTAACTCCCTCAGCCTTAGCAGCTGAAGCGAATGGTGCTAATTTTCTTATTGGTGATTGTTGCATTGAACTAAGTCTTTTTGAAAATTTCATTTGAATATTCCCCCTTATAAACATATGAATTGATTATTTAATCTCAATCTACCATAATATTAGCATAATGGCCAATAAACTGCATTATTATAAAAAAAAATATTTCCAAAAAATCTAATAAATATCTTAATTATTTTTTATACAATCTTTTTAATTGCATATAGTGAAATTTCAATAGTACAATAATAATTAAAGTAAGAAGATAAAATATTTACAAAGAAACTTTGTTAAAATATAATTTATGTAAGATACGTTTTAAAAATAATAGTTTATAAATAAGGCTATATGATAGAGGAGTTTATAATGAAAGAGCTTGGAATTGATACATTAAATAATAGTAAAGTTATTATTGCAAGAGAAAGAATTAAAAGGCCACTGGATAAAATGAATAGCAAGGCTAATGAAACCATTGAAAATAATGAGTATAGTAGATCATGTCCATTTTGTAGAGGAAATGAAGATAATATATCTGATGAAACTTATGTCATAAATAAAAATAATGAATGGGTAGTTAAATCTGTTAAGAATAAATATCCGATTATAGATGAGAACCCTTTAAATGAAATAAAAGGAGAGCACGAGGTAATAATAGATACATATAAACATAATGGCAATTTTTATAATATGATAGAAAAAGAGTTTTATAATTTGTTACTAATGTATAAAGTAAGATTTAAGTCACTTAAAAAGGATGAAAATATTAAATATATTTGTTTATTTAAAAATTATCTAAGACAAGCAGGAGCTTCATTAATGCACTCACATTCTCAGATTTTATCGTTACCATTTATTCCTCCAGATTTAGAAAATGAATATGAAGTTTGTGATGAATTTTATAAAAAAATGGGTATAAATATGTATAGTCACCTTATTATAGAAGAGATTGAAAATAAAAAAAGAGTCATACATGATAGTCCAAATTTTTTAGTGTTTGTACCTGAAATTTGTAGGTTTACAGGAGATACAGTTATTTTATTAAAAGACAATACATACTTTTATGACTTAAATGATGATGATCTAAAAGAATTATCTATTATATTAAAGAAATTATTTGAAAAAATATATAAAGAGTATGGAAACTGTCCATTTAATTTATATCTTCATACTCATCCTGTAAATATAGAAAAAGATTACAAAGATAAGTATAATGTACATATTCATATTGTTCCAAGAAGATTTAATTTTGGAGGATTTGAATTGAGCACGGGTATATATGTATCATCAATTAGATCAGAGGATATAGCAAATAGATTAAAATTTGACGAATAAAAAGGAGAGAAATATGAAATTTATATCATGGAACGTAAATGGAATAAGAGCTTGTGTGAATAAAAATTTTATGGAATTTTTTAATGAAGTTGATGCAGATATATTTTGCTTGCAAGAAACAAAGCTACAAGAAAACCAAATAGATTTAAAACTTAATGGATATTATCAATATTGGAATTACGCTAAGAAAAAAGGATACTCTGGAACAGCTATTTTTTCAAAAAAAGAGCCACTAAGTGTGACTTACGGGATAAAAATTGAAGAACATGACCAAGAGGGAAGAGTAATCACTCTAGAATTTGAAGATTTCTATATGATAACAGTATATACACCAAATTCTCAAAGTGAATTGAAAAGACTTGATTATAGAATGAAATGGGAAGATGACTTTAGAGCCTACTTGAAAAAACTTGATGAGATAAAGCCTGTTATAGTATGTGGAGATTTAAATGTAGCACATAAAGAAATAGACTTAAAAAATCCTAAGACCAATAGAAAAAACGCTGGATTTACAGATGAAGAAAGAAATAAATTTACAGAGCTACTTAATGAAGGCTTTATTGATACATTTAGATATTTCTATCCAGATAAAGAAAATATTTACTCATGGTGGTCTTATAGATTTAAGGCTAGAGAAAAGAATGCAGGATGGAGAATAGATTATTTTTGTACATCTGAAAAACTAAAAGATAAATTAGTAAGTGCTAAAATACATACAGAAGTATTAGGATCAGATCACTGCCCAGTAGAATTAATAGTTAAATAATATAAAAAATCCTTCCAAATATTAAAGGAAGGATTTTTTTAATCTTTTAGATTATTTTTTTCTTTAAAAGGTTTACTTCTTCTACCCATTTTGTAAGCTAGATGAATAATCTTTTTTTCTTCTTTGTTTAAATCTCTATTTAGAATCTTTTTAAATTCACTAAAAATACTATCATAATTTACTTTTCTTTTTGCAGCAGGCTTCTTTTTATCATCGTTATTAAAATTATAATTTTTAGTTTCTATTTCATCGTTAAAAATATTTTTAAATACTAAAGAAGTATAATAAGCATCATTTAAAGCATTATGATAAGATTTATCTTGATTCAATTCTAAAAGAGTAATAGCATTTTGTAGACCAATGCTTTTTCCACTTGGATTTTTAAAGTAAACAGAAGCATGATGTTGGACGTTTATATAAGTGCTAGATAAATTATCTGTAGATAAATTATAATAATTGATATTTCTATATAACTCTTTTAAATCTCCATTGCCCCAAACACAAAGTATATTTTTTTCTTTATCAATAAAAGACTTGAACATATTAAAAGCTTCAGAAAAACAAGGTGCATCTTTTACATCTTCATTAGTTATGTTAGTCATTTTTTTTATAAAGGGGTGAATTTCTTTATATATGTGAGGTTTAATAAAAGTATTAAAAGTATCAACTATTTCTAAGTTAGAGTCCAACTTGACAGCGCCTATTTGAATAATTTCAAAGGGGCATTTTTCATTAGAAACTGTCTTATTTAGCTTTCTATCAAATCCTTGATTAAACTCTAAATCAAAAACTATATATTCCATAAAATCTTTCTCCTAAATAATAATTGTGCAATACTATAATTAAAGAATATAAAATTGAAATAAACTATAATATCTATTTTTAAGTATAACCTATTATTAATAAAAAGTTAAACTTTTTATATTATTTATATTATTATTAATTATATGATGAATATGAATAAAAATATATTGCGAAGAATTATTAAATTGTTTATAATAAAATAAATAAAATTACGAATTATTTTAAAAATGAAATAAAAAATAATACGGAATATATTTGACTTAAATTTGGAGGTAATTTAAAAAATGAAAAGCTTTAATGACATGCTATATTACGTTAATAAAAATAATTATAATGAAGAAGAGTTTAAAGAGTTAATGTCAAGACATAAAAATGTAAGGTTCGTATCATTAGTGGGGGTAGATTTAGGAGGAAATGCAACAGATGAGAAAATTCCTATAGAGTTTTTCTTAGAAGATGTGGAAGGATTCTTAAAATCGGCTATACAAACAGATGGATCTTCTGTTGAATTATATGATATTGCAACACTAAATAATGCAAAGGTTGATTTAATGCCAGATATTAATTCAAAATGGTATGTTGATTATAATTTAGAACATATAGATGAAGACACTAATTTGCCAATAGGAACACTGAAAATACCAGCATTTTTAATTCATGATAATAAAAAAGTTTGTTCAAGAGGAGTATTACAAAAAGCTGAAAGACATTTTAAAAAATCTTTACTAGATTTATTTAAGGAATATCCTCATTTAATAAATAATATAGGAATAAACAGTGTAGATGATATAGAAGACATACTTTTGACAGCGGCTACGGAATTGGAATTTTGGGTTAATACACCAGAAGACAAGGCAGATTTAGAAAAATTAGCAGTATCTCAAAGTTTGAAAGAACAATACTGGAAAAGAACTCATGGAATAATAAGAACGTGTCTGGAAAAATCCTTAATCAAGTTACAAAACTTGGGAATAAGCCCAGAAATGGCTCATAAAGAAGTTGGAGGAATACAAAGTTCTATAAGTATAGAAGGTAAAACAAATCATGCTATGGAACAATTAGAAGTATCTTGGAAGTTTGATTCACCACTTAGAGCAGCAGATAATCAATTAATAGTAAGAGAAGTAATAGAAGATATATTTACAATGAACGGACTAGAAGTAACTTTTAAGGCTAAACCTATATACGGCGTAGCAGGTAGTGGAGGTCATGCTCATATAGGTGCAAGTGTAAAATTAAAAAATGGAAAAATTCAAAACTTATTTGCTCCAAAAGATATGAAAAAAGACTACTTAAATGAAATAGGATATGGAGCTTTAATGGGATTACTTCATAACTATGAAGTTTTAAATCCAATAGTGACTTGTACAAATGATGGGTTTGAAAGATTAGTACCAGGTTTTGAGGCGCCTGTTTGTATAGTAACATCTCTTGGTCATACTTATGAAATACCATCAAGAAATAGATCAGTACTTGTGGGGCTTGTAAGAGATGCAAAAAATCCAAAATCTTTAAGATTTGAACTTAGATCACCAAATCCTCTTTCTAATACTTATTTAGTTATAGCAGGATGCTATCAAACTATGTTAGATGGAATTATAGCTGCTGCAAAAAGTAAGCTAACAACTAAACAATTAGAAAAAGAAATATCTAAGGATTTAGGAGAAGAAAGTTTCTATTTAGACAAGAATAGAGTATACAGAGATGAAAATGATGTATTTGAACATTACAATGAAGAAGAAAGAACAATAAGATTTGGTGAACCACCTGCAACAGTATACGAAAATATGCAAAACTTCAAAAAATATGAAGAAAAACTTAAGTCATTAAAAAATGGAAATGTATTTAGTGAGAATATAATTAACTCTTTTAAAACAGGAGCTATAGATAAATGGAAAAAAGAATTAAGATTTAGAATTATTCATGATCATATGGATAGATTAAGAAGTTATGTAAAACTACACACAAAAGAAAATATGGATGCTTTAGATGAAGTAAATTGGAATGCAATTACAGAGTTAAAAACAAAAGTAATGAAAGATACATTAACAAGTAAATGTCTATTTACAAATATTATAGAAGCTATAGAAAACAAAGATTATGAGACTGTATCAAATCTTCAAAAAGAACTTAGTTATGATATGAAAATACTTCAATCTTTATATGTAGATTACGCCAAAAATATATTCTAATATAAGTTTCATATTACAAAAATTACTGTGGATTAAAAGTCCACAGTATTTTTTATTTGTTATAAAATTATAATAGAGATATTAATAATACGCCTACAAATAAAACATAAGATAAAAATCTCAAGTATTTTGCAGGTGTAAGTTTTTTTATTGGTATATAAATAAATATGATATTTAAAATTATAGTTATTACAATCATATAAAATGATAATTTTGTAATATATGCATTATAAAAATTTATAATTAAAAATATAAATGTGAGTATAAGAAAGAATCCGTTGTACTTTGTAAAAAAAGGCAATACTTTATTTATATATTTTTTCATTTGGAAATTTTGTGTTGCGAAGTAACAGTCTCTAAGTATGTAAAGTAAGCAATATAAAAATGAAAAAACGAAAATACTTAGAAATAAATAATCTTTTAAATTTATATCCATAAAAATTCCCCCTTTGCCCTTAATATATTTTATTTGATTTGAATGAAAATTATAGATAGAATTATAAAAAAATTGAACTTGGTTAATAATAATGTTTATAGGAAAAGGAGGAATAAAATGAATAAATATTTAAAGGTATTAGTTATTAATACTTTTTTATTTGTAAGCTTAATGTTTAGCTTTCAAAGGAATATTTCCTATGGACAAAGTAATAACATAGATATATTAATATCAATAACAAAAAAGGAAGAAAATCTAAATAATAGAATAAAAGATTTAGACTGTATATTAAAAAGTGAAAATCAATATAGAATTCTCAACAATGATATAGAGAGTGGTATATTGGGAAAAAAAATTAATATAGATATTTTAAAGTACAGTCAAATTAAATTTTTTAAAATGTTTTTTGAGAGACAATTAATAAATTGTGAAAAAAGTGAAAATTTATTAATAAAAGAAATCAAAAGAGAAAAAGAGGCCGCTTTGGAAAAAAGTAATGCGACTTACATAAGAGGAGAATGGCCCTTAGAAAACTACAGGTATATTAGTTCTGGATATGGATATAGAATACATCCAATAACAAAAAGAATAAGCTTTCATAATGGTATTGATATTCCTGCACCCAAAAATACGTCGGTCCTTGCAAGTGATGATGGAATTGTAAGTTTTGCAGGTTATAAAAGTGGATATGGAAATGTGGTAGAAATAGAACATTTTGATAATAAAAAAACATTGTATGCTCATAATAGCCATCTAATAGTAGAGGCGGGTCAAATAGTGAAAAGAGGACAAGTTATTGCTAAGGTAGGATCAACAGGAAATTCAACGGGAAATCATGTTCACTTTGAAGTTAAAATTAATGATAAGAGCATAAATCCATTGTATGGAATAAGTAATGATATATAAATAAAAAAAAGCAAAGATTAAGTCTTTGCTTTTTTTATTGTTAATTATTGAAATTTTAAAATAATTTAGAATATTTAGTATAAAATGAAAATTTTATGGTGTAATAAAAAGGATTTATTTATTAATGTATAGAAAATAATATTAATATAATTTAGTAGAAAAATAAAAATAATGGCTTACTGAAGGAATGGGGGAGGGGTTGTATGAAGTCTAGGTTGTTAAAAGATATATTAATATATGTTGTAGTTCCTGTATTACTTTTTAATGCTGCTCTTATAAGTAACATAGAAATTGCCTTTCAAGTTTCGTGTGCTATTGCAATAATTTATTCAGTTTATACTAGAATTAAAGAGATTAGAGTAAATTTTACTGGTTTAGCTATATTTTTTATAATAATCGCTTATTTTATATCAAGTAAAAATCCAGATCCAGATGATGTATATTTTTATAATACATGTATATTTTTATCTTTAGCGCTAATAATTCCAGGACTAAAGGTATTTAATAAGGATATTAGTTTAATAGTATTAAAGGATATATTAAAATCTTTAAATAAAAATAGTTTGGCAATGATTAGATTATTGAAGAAAAAATCAATGCTAGGTGAAATTAATAAAATATGTTCGATGATAGAAACAAATTTAATATTAGTATCACTTTTAAGAATTATCAATATTCTGATTTATAGTAGAGGAAGTAATTCATATTTAAATTTTATAACAAATTGCATTGGTGTAACATTTACGATATTTATTATTTATAAAATTATAAAAGTTGTTTGTGAATCTAAAAAGCTTAATATTGATAAAAACAATAAGGGAATAAGTAATGAAAATAATACAAAAGGAAAGGTAATTAATTTTAATTCCTTCAAATAGTTATTTATAAAAGCATTAAAAATCATGTTTGGATAAGCAAACATGATTTTTTGTTATTTAAGAAGTTCAAAAACATAATCACCTATTTTATCAGGGTGTATGTTTTTTTTGAAATAAGTAATATTTTTATCCATAAATTCAACTCTTGAATCCAATTTATTATTTAATAAATTTTTTATTAAATCTTTTAAATCTTCATCGTTATCATATAAAATACCTATTCCCTTATCCCTGATAAATTTAGCATTTTCAATTTCTTGACCAACTTTTGGATTTTTTACTATTATAGGAGTATTTGAGCTAATGGCTTCAAATAATGTTGCACCACCAGATTTAGTTAACATTAAATCGTAATTTTTTAATAAGTCGGACATATTAGTAACAAATCCCTTTACATCTATGTTTTGAAGAGGTTTTTTTACAGTTAAGGTATCGTATAGTTTTTTGTTACTACCAGTTACTATAGTTACATCTAATACATCATTATATTCATTTAAGTATTCATCAAGCCAGTGCATAAAATTTTCATCAAAATCAAATAAACCTCTGCCTCCACCCATAAGAAGTAGTCTAAGTTTATCACTACGTATTTTTTTATCACAAATGAAACTCTTACTTACAGGTACTCCTGTTACTCTAAAAATATTAGGATCTAAGCTTTTTTGAACATATCTATTTTTTATTTCGTAAGATGGCACAAAATACATATCTGTTGTTTTAAATATCCACTCTAAGCTATCTACTACATCAGTTATCACAGTTATAGATGGTATTTTTTTGTGAGGATGTTTTGTGTTAAAATCATTTACACATGCTGCAGCACATGGAAATGTTGAAATAATTAAATGTGGGTCAATGCTTTTTATGTACTCAGCAAGCTTTGGCATATATATTTTATAAGATATATCGTATTTAGCATTAAAAGATTTTTTTATATAATAGTAATAATTATATAGTCCAGGAGCATACTTAGTATTACTTTCGTACATTTTTATCATAGGTTTATTTATACGAGGAACACTTGCGCTAATAAAATTCTCTATTACAATATTTATGTTATCATCTTTTTCTTGAATATATTCCTTTATAGCATTTGCTGCGCTAATATGACCAGCGCCAAATTGGGCTGTTAATATTAGTATAGTTTTTTTATTCTCTACTTCATTCAAAATATCACCTCGAAAAGAAAGTTTCTTTTATAGTATTATACCTTTGTATTTAATTATAATCAATGACAATGATTTTGATAATAAATTTTAAAATCATAAAGGAAAGTTAACCTCCTATGTAAAACATAGAAAAAGAGGTGAAATTATGAAAAGTATTAATAATAGTACCTATAATGAAAATCACTCATGTAATGATGATGATTTATTAAAAAAAATGAAAATTTATATGTTTTCATTAATAGGCATAATCATTTTTTTCGTACCTATAAAAGTTAATAACCAAAATGAAACATTATTATATCATATGTCTTATTTTTTAGAGAATAAAGCGTCCATACTTATAAATATAAGCATTATATTCTTTATTTCATTATCTATTTTAAAAAGTATAATAAATGTAAACAAGTCAAGTATAAACAAATTTTTAATAATTATAAAAATATTTAGTTTAATAATATTTGTTTTTATATTAGTCGGAAAAGGAGAAATTTTTTTTATAGATGATAGCTTTATATTTATTTTAAAAGATTTAATATTAAATTTAAGTATTGTTCTTCCTATTGCATCTTTATTTATGCCATTTTTATTAGATTATGGATTAGTTGAAATTACAGAAGCTTTTACTCATAAAATTATGAAGAAGATGTTTAGAGTAAGTGGGAAGGTATTTTTAAATTTTTTAGTATATTTATTAGTAGATAATGTATGTGGTGCTTTCGTTACATATAGCCTCTATAAGGGTGGTAAACTACGACAACGAGAATGTGCTATTACAATTTTAAATTTTTCTGTTTTATCATTAAGTTTAACTAAGGATTTATGCAACAAGATAGATATAAATACAGGGAAATTTTTAATTATGGAAATGATAGTTTTATTTATATGTAATACTATCATTAGTAGAATTTATCCTTTAAATAAGAAAAATCAAAGTTATTATTTTAAATCTGGTCATAAAAATGTTAATTGCAAAAAATATAAGTTAAATACAGCAGTTAAAAAATATTATGAAAATAAAACTAATAAAAAATTTATTAGCTTATCTTTGTCATATTTAAATGATGTAATATACATTTTGATGGACTTAATTCCTATAATTATAACTATTTTTTTTATAGGAAACATTATATATAATATAACTTTTGTAATGGATATAATAAACAATCTTGTTTATATTATTATTACTAAGCTTAATGTTCCAAATAGTATCTTAATATCAAATGTATTGAATTTAAACTTTTTTAACAATATTTCAGCTATAGAAATCATAGACAACAATACTTATTATCTAAGTAGGGTAATGATAGGATTATTTATAAGTCTTCAATGTGTAAGTATTAGTTTTTTAATACCTTTTATTAAAGTATCCATAATTGATTTAAATATTGTAGAAATATTTTTAGTAACAATTGAAAGATTTTTAATAATGCTTTTTATTTTCTTTATTTCTTACAATTTTTATTTGGGATATATACTTTAACTTAACATAGTATTAATTAATGCAAATGAGTTAAGAGAAAATATAATATATGAAAAAGATTATAATTTAAAAGAATTCAGACAAACTATAAATAAAAATTTAGAAAATTAATATAAAGTAAATATTCAAGCAACAAATGTTTAATTAAAAATATTTTTAAATTCAAACAATGCAAGTAAATTCTACTTGTATTGTTTTTTTGCTTTACAATAAGTAACCACATTACAAGCTTTTCATATAATTATATTAAGTGACATAAGTTTTAGGGCTTATGGAATAAAAACAACAAAAGGAGTTTGACTTATTATGAAAAAAAAGAAGAAACAATCTTGTTCTTGCGCTCCTCAAAATGAAGCTTGTAAACCAGTTGAATCTGCAGTAGAATGTACACCTATTTCATCTTGTAAACCATGTCCTACTGAAAAGAAAGCAATGGCTTCTTATGTAGAGTGTCCATGTGGAGATTATGAGATAACTTGTGTAGATAAATGTGTAGAGTTAGCTAAAAAGGCAGAAGAATTATTTGAAAAGGCTTGTAAATATGAAGTAGATGCAACACAAACATTTAATCAAGCTAAGGAATGCGAGAAGAGTGCTAAATTATTATCACAAAAGGCATGTAATTTATTACAAAATGCAAACAAAAGTGAAAATCAAGCTAAAAATGATGAATGTAAAGCAAAAGAATTGATGCAAAGAGCACAGGAATTGTGTGAAAAAGCAAAAGCTTTAAAAAAGGAAGCAGAGTGTATAGAAAGAGAAGCGAAAGAAAATTGTGAAAAAGCCAAATGCTTATATGAAAAAGCTGAAACTTATAATGACAAAGCTAAATGTTTATATAATCAAGCATTAAAATATGATGAAAAAGCATTAGAATGCTATAAAACAGCAGGGGATAAGATAAAAGAATATGAAAGTAAGTCTAAGAAATGCGAAGAGATGTTAGGTAAATGTGGTAATAAACTACAAAATTGTGAAAATAATTGTGTATCAAATCAATCAGTACAACCTAAAATGGATATTGTAACTAGTATGCCAACTATGCATTCAATGCCATCATGTGCATGTGAAAAACCTTATAAAAATACTTGTGAAACTATAGTAGAAAAGACATGCAAATGTTATGATGAAATAATTTATGTGGATATGGATAATGATTGTTCTTTTGAAAATTCATGTTCAACTTATGTAAGCCCAATGTATAATATGGCACCAATGCAATGTATGGGTAACTTTACTAATAAATATCCATCATTAGATAATTTTAATATGTCTCCTTATACTAATCAATATGATGAGATGTGGATGAATTATTATATGTATATGCAACAAATGATGGAGCAAATGCCTTACAATAAATAAGGATAATAAATAGGGGGAGAAGGTAGGGCTTTCAGTTCTACCTTTTTACATAACATAAAGATGTTAACTTTATGTAAAATAATAAAGAATTTATGGCAATTTATTCTAAATTAAATGTAATTATAATATACTAGAAATATATTATTAAAACGAATTAATCCACAGGGGAGTAGTTCCGCAGTATATGCGAGGTAAATCAACATCTTGGCTGAGAATTCAGTCTGGTTTATCTTAATGAATGAGACTTGTGTATAGATTTCTCTATACATAGGTCTCATTTTTTATATTCATAATAATAAAAAGGAGGTAATAAAATGAGAGAATACTTGATTAGTTACAAAAAAATATTAAATTCATTAGGCTCTAGTTTTGAAGGAATAAACGAAGAGGAAAGTAAGATTAGATTAAAAGAAAATGGATTAAATAAGCTTGAAGAAGGCAAAAATACTCCAATAATTGTGAAATTTTTAAAAGAATTAACTAATCCAATGACGATTATTCTTATTTTAGCTGCCATAATATCAGGTATAACAGCAGCTTATGCCAATGAGTCTTTTGCAGATGTTTTTATAATATTAGCAGTAGTAATAATCAATGGAATACTTGGAGTGTATCAAGAAAATAAATCAGAAAAAGCTATAGAAGCTTTGCAAAATATGACTGCATCAACATGTAAAGTAATAAGAAATAATAAACAATTAATAATTAAAAGTGAAGAGGTTGTTCTAGGAGATATAATTTTATTAGAAGCAGGAGATGCAGTACCAGCAGACGGAAGAATCATAGAAACTGCCAGTTTAAAAATTGAAGAAGCTGCCTTAACAGGAGAATCTTTAGCAGTTACAAAGAATAATGACACATTGTCATTATCATCTGGTGAAAAAGATATATCTTTAGGTGATAGAAAAAATATGGTATACATGGGAAGTTCAGTTGTTTATGGTCGTGGTAGAGCTGTAATAACAGCTACAGGAATGAATACAGAAATGGGAAAAATAGCCCATGTACTTTCTAATACAAAAGAAAGTCAAACTCCTTTACAAGTTAAACTGAGCCAACTTAGTAAAACTCTTAGTTTTTTAGTTATAGGAATATGTATTTTTATATTTTTATTTACCCTTGGAAAATCCTATCCTGATTTAAATGGCGAAGTACTTATAGATACATTTATGGTTGCTGTAAGTTTAGCAGTGGCAGCCATACCAGAAGGCTTAGCTACAGTGGTTACAATAGTTTTAGCTATTGGAGTTACAAATATGTCTAAGAAAAGTGCTATTATAAGAAAACTAACGGCAGTAGAAACTTTAGGGTGTGCTCAAATTATTTGTTCAGACAAAACAGGAACTTTAACACAAAATAAGATGACTGTTGTTAAATATTATGGATATGATGAAAAACTTTTGGCTAAATCCATGGCACTTTGTAGTGATGCCACACTAGATGAAGACAGTAAAAAAGCTATGGGCGAACCTACAGAATGTGCTTTAGTCAATTATGCATACAAATTAGGATTAAATAAAAATGATTTAGTAAAAACTGAAATTCGTGTTAAGGAACTACCTTTTGATTCAAATAGAAAAATGATGACTACTATTCATAAAAACAAAGATAACTATGTTCAATACACAAAAGGAGCCCCTGATGTAATATTAAAACGTTGTAATAAGATATTTATAAATAATAAAGTAGAAGAATTAAGTGAAGAGATTAGAAATGAAATAATTAAAGAAAATAAAGATATGGCGGATAAAGCTCTTCGAGTTTTATGTTCTGCTATAAGATATTATGAAGAAGTACCAAGAGAGATTGCTAGCGAAACATTAGAAAATAACCTTATATTTGTAGGTCTTACAGGAATGATAGATCCAGTAAGAGAAGAAGTAGTAGATGCTATAAAAGAATGTAATAGTGCAGGAATTAGACCTATTATGATTACAGGAGATCACAAAGATACGGCAGTTGCTATAGCCATAGAGTTAGGAATAATAAAAGATAGTAGTGAAGCTATAACAGGTGCAATGCTTAATGAAATTAGTGATGAAGAGTTTGAAAAGAATATAGAAAAATACTCAGTATATGCTAGGGTTCAGCCAGAACATAAAGTTAGAATAGTAAATACATGGAAGAAAAAAGGAAAAATTTCTGCCATGACAGGAGATGGAGTAAATGATGCTCCAGCCATAAAAATCGCTGATATAGGTGTGGGAATGGGTATAACTGGTACAGATGTTACTAAAAACGTATCAGATATGGTTCTTGCTGATGATAATTTTGCTACTATAGTTCATGCAGTAGAAGAGGGTAGAAGAATTTATGACAATATTAGAAAATCCATTCAGTTTTTATTATCATCTAACTTAAGTGAAGTTGTAGCTATATTCTTTGCAACTTTAGTAGGTTTTGTTATTTTAAAACCTGTTCATTTATTATGGATTAACTTAATTACTGATTGTTTTCCAGCTTTAGCTCTTGGAACAGAAAAAGCAGAAGATGGCATAATGAAAAGATCGCCTAGAGATTCAAAAGAAAGCATATTTGCTGGTAGGGTAAATATTGATATAATATGGCAAGGATTTATGATAGCCATAATTACTATAGTCGCTTATGTAGTTGGCCACTATATGGAAAGCGGAATATGGGAGTTTGTGAATAGTGCAGACGGAATGACAATGGCATTTTTAACTATGTCAATGGCAGAAATATTTCACTCATTTAATCTTCGTTCTAGAAGAAGTTCTATATTTACTATAAAATCTCAAAATAAGTTTTTATGGGGTGCAATGATATTGTCACTTTTACTTACTCTTGCAGTAATTTATATACCATTTTTGTCAAATGCTTTTGGATTGGAAAGTATATCAATTATAGAATATGGTGTATCCCTTTTGATATCATTTACAGTAATACCTATAGTAGAATTAGTTAAGTTTTTCCAAAGAAGATATGAAGTAAAATAATTATAAAAAGGAACTGTATAGTACAGTTCCTTATTTATGCATTTATAATTTATCAATATATTCAAAAGCTAGTAATACTTTTTCTAAATCTTTCTCTTTTGGAATTCTTAGTCTTGCATAATTTTCACCTAAATCTATATAGGCACAGCCATTTACTACATCAATATTAAACTTGGCAAATTCTTTTTCAAGATTTATACTTGGATTTTTGTGGTGCAATAAAAAAATGGAAACTGTTTTGTCAGTGTGTGAGATTATGAGGTTTTTCCATGACTTAAAAAAATAAGATTTAATTTTTTTATTTATATATAGAGTTTCCTTTATAAAATTATTATCATTTAATGCGATAGAAGCCATTTGGCGACCAATTTCATTTATACAATAAGGATTAGAAATTTTATTTATAAGATCATATAAATTATTTGGGACTATCATATAACCAGCTCTAGTTCCTGCTAAAGCAAAAAATTTAGAAAATGTTTTAAGTATAATTACATTATCATATTTGTTTATTAAGTTTGTGGCGGAATTTTCTGTATTCATATAATCACCATAGGCTTCGTCAACTACAACGACTATGTCATGATTTTTTGCAACTTTAATTATTTTTTCAATTTGTTTTAGTGAAATAATTTGACCTGTGGGATTATTGGGATTATCTAAATATATTAATTTGTAAGTATTATTTATAAGTTTAATAAATTCATCTTCGTTAAA
This sequence comes from Terrisporobacter vanillatitrophus, assembly GCF_051148895.1. Classification (GTDB taxonomy): domain Bacteria; phylum Bacillota; class Clostridia; order Peptostreptococcales; family Peptostreptococcaceae; genus Terrisporobacter; species Terrisporobacter vanillatitrophus. Next base: position 2,671,620 of record NZ_CP154625.1, on the reverse strand, counting down.
GAGATGGTTATTTTCCTCTTTTAGAGTATAGTAATTAAAATTTCCTCCATGCATTTTAACATCCATGGCATATTCAGGAAATTGAGGAGTACATCCTAAAACATTATCATTGGGTTTCAAAAATAATTTATTAGATAAATATATTCCATTAATAGAACCTTCAGTTAATATAATATTATTAAAATTTAAGTCAATCTTACTACTCCAATAATTCTTTATAGATTCTTTAAGATGATTTCCACGAGGATAATTTTTTAAGGTAGAGTAGTTCAATTTATTAAAAGCATCCTTAACATTTGATGAAAAAGTAATATTATTTATGCCATCGTAGCAATCTATGTATGTTTGTGATAAATCTTCTTCTTTTGCATAAGATAAAAAAGTTTCTTCCATAACATACTTGTTAATTTTATAATTCAAATATTAACCTCCTTTTTATTTACCATCCATTTATAAAAATATAAGCATCATCACTGATTTTTCCTCTTATAAAATCATTAATAGAATTTTCTAATATTTCAATAGATTTATCTAATTGTGTTTTAGTAATAACTAAAGGTGGCTGAATTCGAAGAGTATTTTCACCTAAAGATATAAGTAGTAGACCATTTTTGATGCATTGATAGCATATTTTCTTTGTAGCAAGTTTATGGGGTAAGTCAACGCCTATAGATAAGCCTAAACCACGTACATCTTTTATAATATTAGGATACTTATCTTTTAAGTAATTTAATTTGTCCATTAAATAGGAACCCTTTTCTTTAGTTTGTTCAATTATATTATCTCGCTCAAATATTTCAATCATTTTTAAGGCTGCAACACACACAGTAGCATTTCCCGAAAGCGTAAAAGCATGAGCAGGAGCGCTTAAACATTCCATAATTTCATTTTTACCAATTACCATTCCTAAAGGTAGGCCTCCACCACAAGATTTTCCCATAACAATTAAGTCAGGTTCAATATTGAAATGTTCTATAGAAAACCAATAGCCACATCTACCTAAGCTTTGTTGAATCTCATCAACTACAAATAATATATTGTTCTCTTGACATAATTTATAGAGGTTAGTTACATATTTTATTGGAGGAACAATAATACCAGAATCACCAGCGATGGGTTCGAAAAATACAGCAGCTACTTCATCAGCAGGTAAATACATTTGAAAAGCATTCTTTATTTCTTCCAAACACTCCAGATTACATTCAGCTTCATTTTTACCATAGGGACATTTGATACAAATAGGATAGCTAAAATGATAAATATCAGGTAAAAGAGAACCTATCTTTTTTCTCATATTTAAGCTTATGGCAGAAATTGAAAGAGATCCATAAGTACTTCCATGATAAGCTCCATGAAATGATATGATTTTATTTCTACCAGTATATCCTTTTGATAATTTTATAGCTGCATCTATAGACTCTGAGCCATTAGTACTATAAAGAACTTTTTTATTGTTATCTCCAGGAACTAAGTTTATTATTTTTTCTGCAAGAATTACTGGCGCTTCACAAGTGAAATAAGCAATAGTATATTGTGTAATTTTGTCCATTTGATTTTTTACAGCTTGGATAATTTCTTTATTACCATGGCCTATATTTGCAGAAGAAGCACTTGATAGAAAGTCTATATATTCATTTCCATCATAGTCATATAGTAAAGCTCCTTTTCCACTTTTTATAGCTATTGGACAATAAGGTAGTTTTTGAATACTTGATAAAACCTTTTTTTCTCTCTCACAAATATCTTTATTAGTAAGATTCATTGTATTTTCACCCCTAACAAATTAAACATATATAATAATAACATATTACATAAATCATAATTCTTTATATTTATAAAAGTCAATAACATATTAAAACTTCCATATGATTATATGGAAGTTTTAATATGTTACAAATATAATTTATTTTAAGAGCTCACTTTCTATTGATGAATAAATTTTCTTCATCATAGAATTAAATTCATTAGTACTATTCATATAATTTATTACAAGAGGATCACTGAAAAAATTAATATATTCTTTATCGAGTTTGGATACCCTTTTATTTGCATCATCAATTTTATATCTAGAGTAAATTTGATTTTTTTTATTTAAATATGCATCTAGATGTCTTTTTAAAGACTTATTTCTTTCAAGTTCCTCTTTACATCTATTCATTGTTTTAAATTCTTTAGTACCTTTAATATAATAAGCAAGTTCTTTAGCTTTTTGATTTATATCCATAAAAATATCCTCCTTTAGGGCTATATTATATTTTATAAGCTTAAAAGAAGATATAGAATAAGTTTTAATTAATATTTAGATTTTTTTATCAAATTGAAGTTAAATCATTTAAAAACATTTCAAACATAACTCCTTGATTTCGATCATTTTCGTATTTATAAGTATAAGAAACACATTTGTATATAAAATCAGATGCTGTTTTTACTGCAAAATCTAAGTCGTAATTATTTGTTATAAGTCCGCATATTATTGAAACAAAAATATCACCAGTACCACTATAAGAACATTTATTATATTTAAGACCATATGTAAAGGATTTATCAGTTTTTCTATCATAAGATAAGTTATAAATCATTTCATTCCTAATTATACCAGTTATGATTACTTTTTCAGGACCTAAATTACTTAAATCTTTAGCTATATTTACAATTTCCTTTTCACTAAAATCTTTTTTAAATTGCTTACTTAATAATAGACAAGCTTCAGTAATATTTGGTGTAATTAGATTTGAATGCATAACTAAATTTTTCATCTCAACACATGTTTTTTCATTAAATATGGGATATAATACACCATCATCACCAAGAACTGGATCAACAATAACAAAAGACTGAGGGTTCTCTTTAATAAAATTACTTACAATATCTATTTGATCTATTGAACCCAAAAACCCACTACATATGGTATTTATTTCTAAATTTAAATTTTTCCAAGTATTTGAGTATTTTTTCATTTCATCAGTCAAATCTAAAAAGGTATATTCACTAAAACCAGTTTGGCTCGATAAAATAGCTGTAGGAAATGGACAGCATTGTACTTTTAAAGCTGATAATATGGGAATTGCTACAGTAAGAGAGCATTTTCCAATACCAGATAAATCATTTATGGCAGCTACTTTTTTTAACATCTATAAACCTCCATTTTAAAACATTAAAATTATCATATAATTTTATATTACTATAAAAAATAAAAAATTGTTAATCTTTTAAATATTAATTAGAAAATAAAAAGCGTACTAATACAATTTTATCTATAAATTTGCAAATAATCCTAAAATTATTTATAACTATTTGGACATACTAAAATTAAATTAAAAATTCATGTACTTTTTATTAGGAGGTGTAATGCTTGAAGGTAGCCCAAAATAAGTATATTAAGTATATGTTATTTACTTTATCCTTGGTTTTATTTTTTGCATTGATTAATTATAAGGCTAATAATCTATGTAAGGAAGAAACATTAATAAGAGAAGCTTATAATAATGATGAGCATCCAAAGGAAATAAGTGAACAATATACCTTACTTTTGGAGAATCTTTTTGATTATAGAAACAAAGCAATCTTAGATAAAAATGAAGATATATTAAAAGAACTTTATGATACTGATATTAAGTTTGGCCTTTGGGCATATGAGCAAGAAGTGAAAAAAATGAAGTACTTGGAAAATTGGTCAAGTAAACAAGGAGTAAATTTTAACAATATAAAAACAAAAGTTAAAATAAAAAAGATGAGAGAAAGAGAAAAAAATCTATATGGTATTATTTGTGATGTATCTACAGAATATAAATATTCTTATGAAAATGATCCAGACAAAATAAATATGTTTAGAATAGGTACATATCATTACCTTCATGTAAAAATAAAAGGTGGAAATTATATAATTGTAAAGGAATGGTATACAGACCCTTTTGCTGATTCTTTAAATTTAGAAAATATTAAATCTGATGATATAAAAAACTGCATTATAAATCATGAACAAATTCATCCACAGTTAACAAAAGAGCAAGAAAAAGCTATACAGTATGCACATAGATACTGCGGAGCTGCTGCAGATGAAGAGTTTGGACTAAAGTTTAATACAAAGTATCGTGATTTTAATGGTGATGGTGGAGATTGTGCCAATTTTGCATCACAAATAATGTATGAGAGTGGTAGATTTAAGAAAAATGAGATTTGGAATTATGCCAATGGTAGTGCAACAAAAGCTTGGGTAAATGCACAAGGATTTAAAAATTATATAGTAAACAGTGGAAGAGGAAGTTATATTTCTAAAGGAAATTATGAGGAAGTATATAGAGAGGCTTACAACTTAAGACCTGGAGATTTTGTTGGATATGAAAAAAAAGGAAGAATAACTCATGTATCTACTGTTACAGGATTTGACTCAAAAGGATATCCTTTAGTAACTTGCCATAATACAGATAGGCTATTAGTTCCATGGGATTTAGGATGGAGCGATAAGGCTATTAAATTTCATTTAATTAAAGTAAATTACTAAAAATATAATTATATAATAAAAAATTTATAAAAATAGTATAGAAACAAATTAGTTTGACAAAACTATGTATATATGTTAAAGTTAGGTTAAAGTTGCATTTTTAAGCAGCTAAATTAAAGTGTGTTTTTAGGAGGATTTAATTAAATGAAAACTGGTGTAGTAAAATGGTTTAACAATGAAAAAGGATTTGGATTTATATCTGTAGAAGGTGGAGATGATGTATTCGTACACTTCTCAGCTATACAAGGTGATGGATACAAATCATTAGAAGAAGGACAAAACGTAGAATTCGACGTAGTTGAAGGTGCAAAAGGTCCTCAAGCTGCTAACGTAGTAAGAATATAATTAAAATTCATATATATTAGTATTAATTAGTAACGAAATATTAGTAATATCTAGTCATATGTGAAAGAAAAGCCACCTACTAAAGTGGCTTTTTTTCTGTATGAATTAAATTATTTTAACTAACTTATTATCGTCTATTAAAGTAAAGTTATACTTGTTGATTAATAGATCGTATAACTCTTTGTCATTGTATTTGAAAAACTTATTTAAACATTCTTCTAAATCATCTTCTAATTTATCAAACTCATCGTAATAAGAAAGATTAATAGCAAAGGATTCCATTTCTTTTCTTAACTTATTCATATCTACAAAAGATAAAGCATAAGAAAAATCTAATTTCTTATTTATAATCATTTCTTTGACAGACTTAACTAAAACATTATTTTTATAAGGTATAATAATAATATTTTCATTTTTAAAAGTTTCAGCTTTATTAATTAAATTGTTATATAATGTATCAATGTTTTTATCTACATAATAATGAAAGTCCTTACGACTAAATTCATTATTTAAATCTTTAATAAAAGTTTCATTAGTAAAATTTTTCCAAAGTACTGTAGAAAAACTATTATGAGTATGGTCTTTTAACGGTTGACCGTATTCATTATAAAGTAGAGGATAAGTAAGGTTATGTTTTTTTGAAATAGTCTCTCTTAAAAGATATCCTTTAAATCCTTCTGGTATTAAATTTATAATATAATCATCTAAATCGCTACCTAAATAAACTTCCTTTGACTTTATTAAAGATTTCACTTCATTTAAATTCATATTTTTTAATTTAGACAAATCTTCTTTTATAAGTATTTGATAAATTTTTTCGTTATATATTTTATATAAGTAATCCTTTAATTCGAATTGATAATTCATTTTATGCCTCCTAAAAAATTAATAATATATTTATACCCTTTAGATTGAATTTGAAAATATAAATTTTAATTATGAGTCAAGTATGATAAAATTAATATTAAGGGAAATCCTTTTATAATTAGCTAGTTAATTTTGGAGGTGTAATGTTAATGAATATATTGTTTTTCTTAACACCAAAAAGTGAAGTGGCTTTTATTTATGAAGACTATACATTGAGACAAACTCTAGAAAAGATGGAGTATCATAAATATTCATCTATACCTATATTGACTCGTGAAGGGAAATATGTAGGAACTATAACAGAAGGCGACTTATTGTGGACATTAAAAGATAATTTTCAAGAGAAGACACTAGACTTTAAAGCATTGGAAGATATGCCGATTAGTACAATAAAAAGAAGAAAGGACAATGCGCCAGTATCTGTAGAAGCAAATATTGAAGATCTAATATCAAAGGCTAGAAATCAAAACTTTGTTCCAGTAATTGACGACCATAAGACTTTTATTGGAATAATAAAACGAAAAGAGATTATTGAATATTGTTACGATAAAATACATAAAACTGTAAAAATATAAAAATGGTTTTAGAAAATAGATAAATTCTAATATGGAGTTTATCTATTTTTTTATTTGAATATGTATATTTAGAAAATTTTTTAGTTTAATTCCATCAAGTACAGTTATGTGGTGTAAAATAATATACAAAAAACAACATATAATGGGAAATTATGTATACACCCATATTTTATGATGATATAATTGACTTTAAGGGGGGGTGTTGATTTTATGAAAGAAGATACTTTAAACTTTAATAAAATTGGCCTGAAGTTAAATAAGATTGACATGGACATATTAAGGCTATTGGCAAATGATTGTAGAATTTCTTATGCAGAAATAGCAAGGGAAGTACATCTATCTCGTATGGCTGTAAGAGAGCGAGTTATGAAAATGACAGAAGAAGGAATAATTGAAAAATTTACAGTACAGGTTAACTCGCCTAAAGTAGGACTTAATACAGCTGTATTTTTACAAATATCTGCAGCACCAAGTGAAATTGATTTTGTTGCAAATGAGCTTTGCAAACATCCACAAATAGAATCAGTATATACTACAACGGGGAAAAATGAATTACATGTTCATGGATATGTTAAAGATTTTCAAGAACTAAATAATTTTATATTTGAGGAAATATATAAAATTAAAGGTGTGACAGAAGTTAATTTTAATTTAATTACTAAAAAATATAAAAGTAATGGAATATTTATATAATTAAAAACAGCTCTTAGATTATCTAAGAGCTGTTTTATTAATTAGTTATTCATATATTCAACTGCGTTAGGGAATGAAGATTTAACTTCGTTTAATTTTTGTTGATAAACTTCACCTTGTTTTTGGTATAATAAAGTTTTTCCTACTTCTTCAGCAACTTCATCATACTCAGGAAGAATACCTTCTTTTCTGTCTTCTAATTTAATTAAGTGATATCCGAATTGAGTTTTAACAGGTGCACTTATCTCACCTGTATTCATATTGAATACAGCTTCCTCAAATTCTGGAACCATTTGTCCTCTTCCAAAAGATCCTAAGTCTCCACCAGCATCTTTTGATGGGCAAGAAGAATGTTCTTTAGCTGCATCTTCAAATGATACTTCACCAGTATTTATTTTACCTAATATATCATTAGCTTTTTCTTCAGTATCAACTAATATATGTTTAGCTGAAGCAGTTTCTGGTTTAGAGAAGCTTTGCTTTTGAGCTTCAAAGAAAGCTATTTTTTCTTCTTCAGTTAATTTAACACTAGTTAATATTTTGTTTATAACATATTGTTTTAATACATTTTCTTCTACTCTTTTCATTTCATTTCTGAATTCTTCATCTTGGTCTATTTTATTATCTTTTGCATACATGTATAGTAATTCTTGATTTACTAAATCATCTAATACATATTTTTGACCTTCTTCAGTTTGAAATTGTTGTGCTTGGAAAGGATCTAGTCCTTGGATTGCACTTTGAACGTCTAAGTTAGATATTTCTTTTTCTCCGACTTTAGCTAATATTTTCTTTTCCATATTATTAGTTACTCCTTTGTACCCTTAAAATTTTATAATAACTTTCAGTATAAATAATACCAAAAAATATATAATATGTCTAATATTTCCTCATGTAAGTATATGGTAATTAATAGCATATACTTATGACTAATAATAATACTGCACTAATCATACCTACTACACATTCTTCTATTTTGTGATTATAAACATTTTTAAAAGAAATGTAGAAGTAGATAAAAATAGATAATAACTTTAACCACATTAATGTTATATTAGTAGGATATAGCAGAAAAGAAGCTAATGTTAATATAAAAGAGATTAATGTGGAAATTCTATAGTATATTACTATATTATCTAAAAATTTATATTTTATTTGCAAAATTCCAATATTTATTATGTATATTATTGCCAGAACTGTAAAGATTAAAAAAGAATTTCTTTCGATGTAAATATTTGGAATGAAAATCCATTTATATATTATTATGGGCCAAAAAATAAGAGTTAGGCCTCTAAAATAAATCTCTAAATAATATTCTCTTTTCAAAGTTATACTCCTTTCATATGAGTAGTATTTTACTATTACTATTTACCTCAATTTTACTTCCTAAACATTAAATTATATAAAGATAAATAATTACAATATCATTATAGCATTTTTTTTATCATAAATTATTATGGGGGTGAGGAAAATGTATAGATATTATACTCATGGTGTCTGTGCAAAATCTATTTTATTAAATATAGAAGAGGATATTTTATTAGATGTTGTATTTGATGGAGGATGTGATGGATCATTAATAGCTTTAAAACATTTTGTTGAAGGAAGACATATTGATGAAATAATTGACCAACTTGAATATATACCATGTAGAAATAAGAATACGTCTTGTCCAGATCAACTTGCAAAGGCACTGAAGATTTATAGAGACTATGTGCTTAATAAAGATTAGACAATAATAAAAAACTTCTACTATTTTTAGTAGAAGTTTTTTATATGTATTAATTATTAATTAATATTATTGCTTTGTAACTAGTATAGCTATTTTGTAATCTGGATTGTAGCTTATTTGTACAAGTTGATTTTTCTTAATATTTTCTAAATCTTCTCCACCATAGGCGATTTGTAATTTAACAGGCATTTTACCTTGTTTTATAATTGCAACATATTCCTTTTTACCTTTTTTCTCAACTTTTATTAAGTTACCAACATAAGGTTTAAAAGCTTGATACTTTTTACTTGCATTTCTCATGTAGAAGAAAGTACCAATTGCTATTGCTATGTTTATTGCAAAAGCATACCAACCATTAATTCTTAGTGCAGCAAAGGCTATAATAACTACAACCATAGCAACTATTGGAAGTATAGCTTTTTTTAAAAGGATTTTCCCCATTATTTCGTTGGCTCTTTTTTCTGGGCCGCTCATTGTTTTAGATCTTGCAAATGATTCGGCAAATTTTTGTCTTATGCTCATTTCAATCCTCCTGTTTCCTTAATAGAATTTAATCTATTTATCTTTGATACTTGAAACAAATATTATATTTATATTATTAACAAAATATCTATTAAAATTTATATTCAAGGTTATCAAAATATAATAACTATTTTAACATAAAAAGTATAAAAAGAAAATAAATGAGATAGGAAAAGATTTTTTAAAATAATAATAATTTTATTGAATGGAAAAAAATTTGAAATCTAATTAATATAACTATGATAATATTAACTATATATAGATATTTTATGGATGTAGAAAATAAGGGGAGATGATGGTGAAAAATTTTTCATCATCATCAAGGATATTAAAATCCATATCACTAAGATTATCTTTACATTAATTATAAATAAGCAATTCGAATTTAATGTAAATTTATTATGAAAAAATAAGGGGGATTTGTTATGAAAAAATTTGATTTAAATCTAATTGGAGAAGAGGCGCAAAACTACTTTAAAAATGAAAATTTATCATGTTCAGAATCAGTATTAAAAGCAATAGTGAGTAATTTTGATATGAACGTAGATGATAGTATAGTTAGAGTTGCTTCGGGGTTTTCTGGAGGCATAGGAGGATGTGGATGCATTTGTGGTACATTATCAGCAGCCAATATATCAATAGGTTTATTATTTGGAAGAAGTGAAGGAAATGACCCAAGGATAAAAAAAGCAAAAGAACTAAGTAAAAATATTTACGACGTATTTATAGAAAAAAATAATTCTACATGTTGTAAGGAAATTACTAAGGGGTTAGAACCAGAAAGTGAAGAAAAATTGAATAAATGCTGTAATATTATTGGTGAAGTTGCTAAGGACACCGCAAAAATAATAGCAGATGAATTAAAAATTGAATATTAATAATAATTTGAATTATAGTTATTTTTTATAAAGCCTTAATAATGGTTATTGATTTATAAAATAGAAAATAAAGAAAATATTTTAATTATTTTCTATTTGTGTATAATATATAATTATAATAAAAAATTATTATTAAGGAGTGTCATCAAATGGAAGAGTTATATAAAATGATAGAAGATAAAATATATGCATCAGGATATAAAGGGCAAATAAGTGGAGAGGCAATTTATGATGAAATATGTGATGAAATAGAAGATAAAGAAGAAGGCAGTTACATATTTATGAGTAAAAAAGAAGATGATGTAATATATGAGTACAAAATAGATGTAATGGAAGAACAATTTAATTTATCTTATTTAGATATAAAAGCAAATGGACAAACATATCACATAGATTTTGATAATTAACAAAAATGTTACAAAATAAATTTGAAAAGTTACAACATAATGAAAATTATGTTGTATTTTTTTATTAATAAGTATGCATATTTCAACGATTTTAAGGGAAAAATAATAAATTTACATTAAATAACAGTTAAAAATCTAATGAAAAGATGTTAGAATACTAATCACAGGGGTAACCTGTACACATAAGGTTACAAAAAAGTTACAAAATTAGAAAATAGGACGGTGGCTAGTATGAATAAAAAATTTAAAACATTATTGACAGCTGGATTAATTACTGTAATGGCAGGGTCTAGTATAGTATCATCAAGTGCTCTATGTAAAAAAGCAATTGATGATTATAAAACAAAAGGAGCAATATACCTTAATATAAATGGCAAAAATTATAAGATACCTTTAGGACTAAATAATAAACCATCACAAGAAAAAGATTCTTCAACAGAAAAAAACAATGCTAATACAGGAAACAATAATAGTCAAAGTAATAACAACACTAATACAGGAAACAATAATAGTCAAAGTAATAACAATACTAATACTAATACAGAAAATAATAATAATCAAAGTAAAAACAATACTAATACAGAAAACAATAATAATCAAAGTAATAACAACACTAATACAGGAAACAATAATAACACAAAGGATAATGTAGCTGAAAAGCCAAGTACTGACAATAGTACATCGAACAATAATCAAAGTACAACAGAATCTTTCTCAAGTTTCCAAAAAGAAGTAACTAGACTTGTAAACGTGGAAAGAAGTAAAAGAGGTTTAAGTGAATTATCTTTCAATACTCAATTATCTAATGTGGCAACATTAAAATCACAAGATATGATAAATAAAAATTACTTTAGCCATACTTCACCAACTTATGGTTCACCATTTGATATGATGAAGCAATTTAATATAAGCTATAGAACAGCAGGAGAAAATATAGCTATGGGGCAAAAAACTCCAGCTGAAGTTGTAAATGCTTGGATGAATTCTCAAGGACATAGAGAAAATATATTAAATTCAAACTTTACAGACATAGGTGTGGGAGTAGCCAAAAGTTCAAATGGGACTTTATATTGGACACAAATGTTTATAGGTAAATAATAAATAATTAAAAGGGTTGTGTAATAAACAATTAAATATTGTTATAACACAGCCCTTTTTTTAAAATGAAGTTTTTTCTACAGGAAATCTAAGAATGGTTCTTAATTTTTCAGATGAAGTTCTTCGAGGATCTGATAAATAAATTTCGTGATGTTTTCTAATATTACTTGTAACATTTACTAAATTGTTTTCTTCCATGTATTTCTCGATTTTGGTAATAGTTCTTAGTTCCTCATCATAAGAGCCAATATGCATAGACTGCACACAAAGTCCTTCATTAAAAATTTCAAATCTAGCTTTTGAAAAATCTAAATTAGGTTTTTTATTTCTACACTCATCTAAAGCCCAATTAAAAATATCCTCATTTACAAAGTTGGGTTGGGCAATCATAGAAGTCCATAGCCATTTGTCTTTGCTTACATTAAAGTCAAGCTTATCATTCTCTAAATACCACAAACCTTCTAAAGGAGGAATTACATACTCATAATAGCCATTAATATGCTTACCTCCTTTTTTACTCATTTTAATAGTATAAGTAATAGAGTATAAAATTTGCATAGCATTTTGGTAGTTTTCTCCTGTTGGTTTTCCTCTACCATCTATCATAATATAATTTAAAGGTGGAACATTTATTAATATTGGTTTTTGTCTTGATGAATACAAGTTTTTATACTCTTTTTTAAAATCATACTTTTCAATCATAAGTCCTCCTTATGTATTACTTAAAAAAATTAGATAAATAATAAAATCTACTAAGTAAATAATAGTTAGATTACTTATTATTGTCAAGTTTATAAAAATAAAAGAGTATCATTAAAACTATTTAATAATACTCTAAAAATTATTTAATAATGATAAGGTAATATTTTACCGCAAGCAATTTTATTCCCAGATATACCAGATGGTTGAGATGTAAAATCATCGCGATCTTCATGAAGAACAATAGACCCTTCTAAGATGTCTATTACACGAAAATTATTTGTAAAAACAGACAAAATACCAACGCCATTAGCAGATAAAATTGGTGGCAAATCACCAGCATGAAAAGGATGCTTATTATTACCTGGATTAAAATGATCCCCTGTAGATGGGAAAGGATTTTCAGATGTTCCAAGAGTACAATCTCCTACTTCATGTATATGGAAACCGTGAAATTTTGTAGGTTCACCCTTGGAATTAGTATTAGGTATTCCTATAATATATGCTTTAATATATACACCTTTATCTAATTGATAAAAAAGCACTTCCCCTCTTAAGGATGGATTATTTTCATTACCTTGAATTTTTGCTAAAGCCGTAGGGTAGTTAGGTCGATAAGATGAAAAAACTTTAGTCATCTCATTATTTATTATTGGAAACTCCATATTTAACCCCCTTATACTTAAAATTATATAAAGTATTTTATGATTTTTGAAAATAAATTGTTACAATATAAATAGGTAAAATATTAGGGAGGGCAATAAATGGATATAAATGAAATAAAATTGAAGTGGAGATTAAAATATCAGGATAAAGAAGCTAACATAAACTTATGGGATGAAAAGGCAGATCATTTTGGAAATTATATAATTCCAACTATGAAAAATGATAAATTTATAAAACTTTTAAAAGATGAAAATTTAATAAAAGATGATTTTAAAGTACTAGATGTAGGCTGTGGAGGAGGAAAATATACTCTTGCGTTATCTAAAGAATGCAACCATATATATGGAATGGATTTATCACCAAAAATGATAGATTATTCTAATGAGAATAAAAGAAAGCTTAATATTAATAATGCTTCTTTTATTTGTGATGATTGGCATGAACTTAATATGAAAGAATCAAATTTATATAAAAAATTTGATTTAGTTTTTGCATCTATGACACCTGCTATACAGAGTGCATCTACCCTTGAAAAAATGAATGAAGCTAGTAAAAAGTACTGTATACTAAGGAGTAATATAAAAAGAAAAGACTCTGTTTATGATAAACTAGGCGAAATTTTTGATATTGGAGGAGATGAAAAAAATTTAAATTTTTTATATGCTCTAAATATGTTATTTTTACAAGGTTATATGCCCAAAATTAATTATGAAGAAAAAACTTGGTTTTATAAGGAACCTTTACAAAAAGCCTTTAGTACCTATATAAAAAAAATAAAGACTATTAAAAAAATTAATGAGGATGAGGAAAATAAAATAAAACAATTTTTAAATGATATAAGCCATAATGGGTATATAGAAGAAGAGATAAATTCTACTATAGCTACTCTTATATGGAGTGTAGAGTAGAAGGAGGAATTAAATTGAAAAGATTAAGTATTTTAATTATATCACTATGTTTATTATTTAGTGTAGGATGTAATAACAAAGAAAGTAAGGAAGAAGTGGTTGAAGAAGGTAAAAGTACGCCATCTGTAAATTTAATAATTATAAGTGATAGTAAGTACTTTACAGAAAGTGAATTTATAGATGAAAAAAATAAAGATGATGGATATTACAAACAAAGTTACAAATATGAAGATATTAAATTTACTTTAGAAAGAATGAAGCATAAAGAATATTCAGATTTCCCAGTATACATAGAGAATAAGGATATATTTGACTTGAAACATAATAATAAAAGTATAAATGATGAAATGAGTATGAATTTATCTTATCCAGCTCTTAAAGCCACATATAAGACTAAAATAGATGGCAAAGAAGTTTTCAATGAAGATATATTAATTTCCACAGAACAATGGGATTTTCTCCTACATTTAGAAACAAATATAGGGAATTATAATAACAACGCCAGTATAATAGATAGCATAGTAAAAAGTATAAAAATTGAGGAAGTTAGTTAGGAGAAGTAAATTGATATATTACTTAATAATAATAAATTTAATTGGATTTTTTATAATGAATATAGACAAGAAAAAAGCTATAAATAATGCTTACAGAATACCAGAAAAGAACTTGTTTTTTATATGCATTATAGGAGGAAGTCTAGGGCTGCTAATAGGAATGTACAAGTTTCATCACAAGACTAAACACAATAAATTTGTATATGGTGTTCCATTATTGCTAATATCTAATATAATAATGATATACAATATAATGAAAATACTATAAATTGTTATATAAATTAGATACGAAAAATCAAAATTACAAAAATAAAAAGGTAGCTATTTTGAAAATATAATGTTATAATAAATATTGTAGAAATACACAGTAAGTCAAGAAAAGCTTGATGTAGGTTTATAGGAGATTCCAAAATGAATAACGGAACAGTAAAATGGTTTAACAACGAAAAAGGATTCGGATTTATATCTGTAGAAGGTGGAGATGATGTATTCGCTCATTTCACAGCTATACAAGGTGATGGATTCAAATCATTAGAAGAAGGTCAAAAAGTAAGCTTTGATATAGTTGAAGGTGCTAAAGGTCTTCAAGCAGCTAACATAACTATATTATAATATATTTGTCAGAATGCTTTTAAGATCCCTGCGGGGATCTTTTTTTAATGGAAAAATAGAGGTATATTATTTAAATTAATTAAAATAAATATTAATAAATAACAATATGGAAATGGAAAAATTTTTGCAAAGTAATTATGAAAATATATAGAAAGATAGTATGATTTTAATATAATACTTCATTTTTAAAATGGGAGGTAGATTAATGAAAAAAAAATATGTAATTGCCCTTGATCAAGGAACAACAAGTTCTAGAGCGGTAATTTTTAATAAACAAGGTGAGATAGTATCTGTATCTCAAAAGGAGTTTAGTCAAATATTCCCACAGTCAGGATGGGTAGAACATGATCCTATGGAAATTTGGGGATGTCAAAGTGGTGTTATGAGGGAAGCGATAGAAACTGCATCAATAGATCCAAAAGAAATAGCTGCCATAGGAATAACAAATCAAAGAGAAACTACAATAGTATGGGATAAAAATACAGGAAAACCGATTTATAACGCTATTGTATGGCAATGTAGAAGAACCTCAAAGATTTGTGATGAATTGAAGGAAAAAAATTTAGAACAGGTTATAAGAGACAAGACTGGTCTTATAATAGATGCATATTTTTCTGCAACAAAAGTTAAATGGATATTAGACAATGTAAAAGATGCTAGACAAAAAGCTGAAAGAGGAGATCTTTTATTTGGAACAGTAGATACTTGGATAATATGGAAGTTAACAAATAAAAAAGTTCATGTTACAGATTACTCCAATGCTTCTAGAACTATGATGTTTAACATAAATGAATTAAAATGGGATGGAGATATACTAAAAGAGCTTGATATTCCATTAAGTATGCTTCCTGAAGTTAGACCATCTAGTTACATATATGGTAATACAGATATGAAAATACTAGGAGAAGAAGTACCTATTGCAGGTTGTGCAGGAGATCAACAAGCAGCATTATTTGGACAAACTTGTTTTGAAGAAGGTAGTGCTAAAAATACTTATGGAACAGGATGCTTCTTATTAATGAATACAGGAAACAAATTAGTTAAATCAAAAAATGGATTATTAACTACAATTGCATGGGGTATAGAAGGGAGTGTAACTTATGCCTTAGAAGGAAGTATATTTATGGGTGGTGCATCTATTCAATGGCTTAGAGATGAACTTCGTATGTTAAAGAATGCTTCTGATAGTGAGGATTATGCAAATAAAGTAAAGGATACAAATGGTGTATATGTGGTACCAGCTTTTACAGGTCTTGGTGCGCCTTATTGGGATATGTATGCAAGGGGAACTATACTTGGCCTTAGTAGAGGGGCTAAAAAAGAGCATATAATTAGAGCAACTTTAGAATCTATAGCTTATCAAACTAAGGATATGCTTTCTGCCATGGAAGAAGACTCTAAAATATTATTAAAAGACTTAAGAGTTGATGGTGGTGCTAGTAAAAATAATTTCTTAATGCAGTTTCAATCAGATATTTTAAATGTAAATATAAATAGACCTAAAATTGTAGAGACAACGGCTCTTGGTGCAGCATACTTAGCAGGATTAGCAGTAGGTTTTTATGATGATCTTAGTAGTATAAAAAATAATTGTAAGTTAGATAAGCATTTTACACCAATTATGGAAGAGGAGAAAAGAAAAAAACTATACAAAGGATGGAAAAAGTCTGTATCTAGAGCGCTTGATTGGGCTAGAGAAGACGAAGAATAATAAGAAGGCATAATGAAGATTGCAAACTTCATATGCCTTTATGAATAGTAAATTTCCAAGTTAAAAATTAATCGTATAAGAAAGTTGGCACTGAGTTGTAAATATATCTATCGCCAACAACTAATAAGATATCTTTTTCCATAAATACTATATAAGGTCCTGGAGAAATAATTAATTCATCTCCTCTTTTTATTGCAACAATGGTAGCACCAGTATTTTGCCAAAATTTAGTTTCGGCTGCTGTCTTTCCAATAAATTTACAGTGAGCTTCTACAGTAAATTGTATTGGGACTAGCGGATTAATAACTTCTAATCTATCAGAATAATCTAATATTTTATTTAATGTAAGAATTATATCGTTATCAATTCTTGATTTATCTTCAAGTAATCTATATAAGTTACTTTTATAAGAAGATATATTTGTAATATCTTCATATTTTTTTATAAAAGATAATGCATTATTTGAAGATAATACTATTACACCCTTACCTTTTATACTTTCAACTATGTCGATATCTTCTAATAGCTTTATTGCCCTTCTTATTGTCTCTGGAGAAACATTATATTTTCCAGCAAGTATAGAACGACCATAAAGAGTACTACCTTCTTTTACGTCCCCAGTATGTATCTTATTTGCTAAATCTAATGCTATTTTTTGATATATAGGAATGGTATATTTTTCTTTCATTTATTCACCTTCTACTTTAAAATTGTAAAATATAAAATAATATCACTATTAATATTGTATATATAATTTAGAAATATGCAATATGCTATCATAAAAAATATGAATATATATAAATATAAATGTCATGAAATGGGTATAAAAAGTTGACTATTGTATTTTTCTTTTCTACATTCTCATTAATTACAGCTTTACAAAGGTTTCTTATGGTCTATGAGTCAATGTTAGATATGCAATTTATTTATTTAATATCATCAGGAGTATTTGCTAGCCTTAGTGTTGTAGGTAACTTTATAATCTTTGCTACAGTTATATATATTTTTTTATATAACAAAAGACAAGATTAGTTAAGAAAATAATCTAAATATGAAAAATGTATATTATAATTATTTATAGAGGTAATTTATTTTTCTAATAAAGGGGATTGTTAAATGAATAAAGTTAAATTAGCTATAATTGGAGCAGGTGTAAGAGGTAGATATACTTATGGTGAATTTATAAAAAATAATAATGATATGTGTGAAGTTGTAGCAGTTGTAGAAAGTAAAATAGGAAGAAGACAAAAATTTAAAGAAATGTTTAATTTGTCTGAGGATAAAGTCTTTGAAGATATAAATGATTTTTTTCAAAAAGAAAAAATAGCAGATGCAGTTATAGTGTGTAGTAATGATAATACGCATTTTTATATAGCTGCGGCTGCTTTAGAAAAAGGCTATGATGTTTTAGTGGAAGGCCCTGTGGCTAATAACTTAGATAAATTAGTTCATTTAAAAGATGTATGTGAAAATAACAAAGATAGAGTTTTTATGGTTGTAATGCCTTATAGATATTCAAATTTATTCTTGAAGCTTAAAGAAATAATAGCAAGTAAAGAGATGGGAAGCTTAATTAATATTAATTATAATTCTTATATAGGGTACGAAAAATTCGTACATAATTTTGTAAGAGGAAATTGGAGACTGGATAGTGATACAGCTCCACTTATTTTAACAAATAGCTGTTATGATTTAGATATACTTGAATTCTTAACAAATTCACAATGTGAAAAGATTTCTTCTTTTGGCCAACTTAATCACTTTACAAGAAAAAATCTACAAATGAATATGAGTGAATTATGTATAAGATGTAGCAAAGATGAAGAATGCCCTTATTGCGCTCAAAGAATTTATTTAAATAATGAAGAAATGAGCAAGGCAGTACATATAAATCCAACTAAGGAAAATTTAAAGGATATATTAAAAGAAGGACAATATGGGCAATGTGTATATTCTTGTGATAATAATGTTTCTGATAATTTAATAAGTATACTTAAATTTAAAAATAATATTACAGCTACACTTAATATTAGTGCATTTACTAAGGAAGAAAATAGAAACATGACACTTATGTTTACTCATGGAGAAATTTATGCAGACTTGCAAGATAACACTATTACTATTAAAAAATTTACAAATGAGAAAGAAGTAGTAATAAAATTTGATAAAGATAATGGTGAAGAACAGCTAATAAAAGATTTTATAAATGAAATAGGAAATAGAAATCTTGATAATTTAAAATCTAGTGTTCTTTCAACAATAAATAGCCACGTTACAGGATTTGCATGTGAGTTTGCAAATGTAAGCGAAACAGTGGTAGATATAGATGAGTTTTGGATCCAATCTTGTGAAATGACTAATGAAATTGAAAAATTAATACTTTTAAATAAATAAAAAAAGTCTATCTTTTGATAGACTTTTTTTATTTATTTAAAAGTAAAACATCAGAATATATTTCGAGTAGATAATAAAGTAAAACAAAGAGAATTTGATTAGCAGGACTTATACTTATTCCTTCTATAAAAAAATCCACAATTCCAACGACTAAACAAGAAAAAGAAGTATATAAAATAAAATCTATGGCCCTTTGTTGAAACCTAGAAATATTGCTTTTAGCTTTAAATAAACCAATTAAAATAGAAGTATAATAATCAGCAGGTATAAGCATAATATAGCAAATTATTAGAAAGATTATAACACTTATATATGAATCATATGTAAATCCTAAAAAAGACAAAAAACCTATTCCAGCTATTGTGTATATAATTATCTCAAAAATTAACATAGTAACCATATAGAGAATAAAAGAAAACATGGTAAATTTTAATATTATTTTTTCTTTTTTTATATTAATCAACTCCTAGAAAGATTTTAATAATATATAACTATAAATATTTATAAATTTACTTATAGTAATATTTACGATTGGAATTCGTATAAAATGCTAATAAATAAGTAAAATGTTATGGAATGGGGGATAATATGAGGTATCCAAAGCCTTTGAAAAAAGGAGATACAATAGGGCTAATTGCACCAGCAGGACCTTTAAGAAATATAAAAATAGAAGAAATAAAATATGAATTAAATAGATTGGGTTATCAAGTCAAAATAGGAAAGAGTTGTTATCTATCATACAAAGGATATTTAAGTGGTAAAGATAAAGATAGAGCGCTAGATTTAGAGCGAATGTTTTTAGATAAGGATATAGACGCTATTATTTGTGTTAGGGGAGGATATGGATGCGCTAGGATTCTTGATTTAATAGATTTTACTATAATTAGAGATAATCCTAAAATATTTATAGGTTTTTCTGATGTTACAGCTCTTCATATAGCTATAAATCAGCTATCTAACTTAGTAACCTATCATGGAATTATGGCAGCAAGCATAAAAAAATGGGATAATTTTACTTATGATTCATTGATAAAAGCTTTAAATTTCAAAGAAGAATTAATAATTGAAAATCCACCTAATGAAAAATTGATTTCTTTATATAAAGGTCGTTGTGAGGGTATAATAACTGGAGGAAATTTATCTGTTATTGTTTCAACGCTAGGAACTGAATATGAAATAAGCACTAAGAATAAAATAATATTTATTGAAGAAATAGGAGAGTATACTTATAAAGTTGATAAAATGTTAAATCATATTCAAATGGCGGGGAAATTTAATGATTGTAATGGAATAATATTTGGAGAATTTACAAATTGCAAAAAAGCATTTGAAAATGACGAAGTAATTTTAAATATACTTAGAGAAATTGCTATAAAAAATAAAAAACCAACTATATGTAATTTGAAATCTGGTCACTGTATACCTATGGTTACTATACCTTTAAATATGAATTGTTATCTTAACTGTAATGAAAATGAAATAAAAATAATAAAAAGCATGAATTAAGGATAGTAAACTACCCTTAAGATGATCTATTTTGAGGTGTAACCGATATTAATAAAATAGCAAAAATAAGAAAGAGACGAAATGACAAAATAATCACCACATTTCTTTTTATATTATGTATATTTAAATAAGTGTGGTATAATTCATATTAAGTACAATTTTGGCAGGAGGAATTAACATGTCTGATGATAGAATAATTGATTTTAATGAATTAAAAAATAAAGTGAAAGACAGTGATGTAGATAAATTTGAAAATTATATGTATGATTTATATTTCTCTGTGGCAGATGGAAGTATGACTATGTCTCAATTTACATCTAAAATATATGAATATATGAGAGAAAATAATATATCTCAAGAAAAGTTTTTGAAGATGCAAAATAAATTAATGGAAAGATATGGGGTAGATCCAACAGAACTAGACCAGCAAATAAGAAATCTTGGGTTAAATCCTAATAACTTAAGCTTTGATGATTTAAATAAATTTAATCCTACAAATAATACACAAAGTACAATAAATGAAATAAAAGAAAAAATAGATAATGATATAGATAAAAATTCTGATTTTTATAAAAAATACAATAAAGACTTAGAAAGTAAGGAGCTAATAATAACTTTTTTTAAGAGTGAAGTAAATGATATGAAAATTATTATTGAAAAAGAAAAAGTAACTTTAATTAGTGAAGGTTCCATAAATTTGGTAGACGCTCAACTGAACGAATTATTATTATCATACAAAAGTATTTATAATAAAAAATTAAAAATAACTATTTGTGAAAACTGTAAAGAATATGATTATTAAAATACACTTCATCAGAAGTGTATTTTTTATGAAATGTATTTACAGAAAATTTTAAATCTTATGGATTTTTTGAAAGAAGTGAAATACAATAGGGGTATAAAGGGGGAATGGAGGAATAGAAAATGATATTAACTGTAGTACAGGAAACTTTATTATTATTTTTAGCACTATTTTTAGGTATTAATCAAATTTATATTTTAGGGATACCAACGATTTTAATTATTTCATGCTTGTGTATAACGGGATTATTTTACACAGGATTCACAGAAATATTGGTGAACACTGAAACAGAAGATTGTACATTAGGAATTATAAATATTTTTCTTGGCTTTGTATTGTTAGGTATGACACTTACAAACAATATAGTAGTATAATTTGCAATTATAATAAAAAGGTGTTATTTCTTTTTGAAATAGCACCTTTTTTATTTAGTTTATAGTCATTAATATTAATCTCAAATAAATTTTCAAAGTTATTTATCAATACTTTGCAAATATATGTATTTATACATTTTGTATTTATTAAAAACTTGGGTTAAACTTCATAAAAGTACGTGAGCTTATTTGTTGATTGAAGAGAGGATATTAGGAAAATCTGTAAATATGCCATCTACATTAAGTTTTAATAGTTTTTCATATTGTTCAACCGTATTTATTGTATAACAAAGAATTTGTAAATCTCTTCTGTGGCTTTTTTTAATGAATTCTTTATCTGTAATATAATAATTAGCACTTATATAAGTACATTTGTTTTTTATAGCTTTTGAAAATATCATACTTTTAAGTCTGTATTTATAAAATTTTTCACTTATCAAATAAGACCTTGATATTTTAGGGCAAAGAGCTTTTACTTTATGAAGGCTTTTCATCCTAAAAGAAGATATAATTACCCGTCTTTCCATTTTTAAGTCCTTTACTAAGTTAATCACATTTTCTTCTAAGTTTTTATATTTTATTTTATTATTTTTTAGTTCTATGTTTATTATAAAGTTTGTCGGTTTAAATAATATAAGAACCTCTTTTAGAGTAGGTATTTTGCAGTCTTTGTTATTTTCATAATTTTTAAAATTAGAATTTAAAGATTGAAGTTCTCTTAAAGTCATATCTTTAACATAACCGGTACCATTAAATGTTCTGTCAACTTTTTCATCGTGTATAACTACAAGATGATTGTCTTTTGTTTTTTGAACATCCAGTTCAATGCCATATATGTTTAAGTTAAGACATTTCTTAAAGGCTAGCATGGTATTTTCTGGGTAAAATCCGCTTAGTCCTCTATGGGCGATTATTTTCATTATTTAAACCTCCAAACTAAATTATAAGCAACGGGATAAGCCTGCCACAAAGTAAAGACTTAAGCGTTGGCTTTATGAAGGATGGAGATTTTATTTCTGATTAGCTATTTCTTCTGCTAGATTGTTTAAATATTCCCATCTTTCATACTTATGTTCTAATTCTTTTTCTAACTTTTCTTTTTCATTCATTAGTTCTTGAAGTTTTGTAAAGTTTGTTGCAAACTTACTTGTATCTCCTTCAAGTTTTTCTATTTTTTCTTCTAATTTAGCAATATCATCATCAATAGTGTCAAACTCTCTTTGTTCATTAAAAGAGAATTTAAGTTTTTTATCGTTTTTGGGTTTTTCTTTCTTAAGTTTTTCTTCTTTTGGGATACTTTGAGCAAATTCCTCAAATTCTATTTTTTCATTTTCTCTATATACTAGATAATCACTGTAATTTCCTGTATATATATGAATTTTACCCCTACCTTCATAGGCGAATATTTTATTACAAATTCTATCAAGGAAGTATCTATCATGGGATACAGTTATAACTACACCTTTGAATTCATCTAAGTAGTCCTCAAGACGATTTAAAGTTTCTATATCTAAGTCATTTGTAGGCTCATCTAGTAAAAGAACATTAGGTGCAGACATTAAAATTCTAAGAAGATGCAATCTTCTTCTTTCTCCGCCAGATAAATTTCTAATATAAGTATACTGCATAGTTCCATCAAATAAGAATTTTTCACACATTTGAGAAGCAGTAATTTTACTTCCATCAGCAGTTGTAATGTAGTCACTTTCTTCTTTTATATAATCGATGGCTCTCATATCAGGATGCATATGTGAGTCATCTTGAGAGAAACAACCTATTTTAACTGTTTCACCTACTTCAATTTCACCACTGTCTGGTTTGATTTTACCGTCAAGTATGTTAATTAAAGTAGATTTACCTAAACCATTTTTCCCTATAATACCTATTCTGTCATGTCTAGCTAAAGTGTATTCTAAATTATCTATTACTTTTTTATCATCAAAAGTTTTAGATATATTATGAATTTCTATAATTTTGTTTCCAAGTCTTGAAGATCCTACAGAGATATCTAACTTTTCATCAATTACATCTTTATCTGCATTAACAAGTTCATCAAATCTTTGTAGCCTTGCTTTTTGTTTAGTACTACGGGCCTGTGCGCCACGTCTAACCCAAGCAAGTTCTTTTCTAAGTAGATTTTGACGTTTAAGTTCTGATGATTGTTCTAAATCAAGTCTTTCAGCTTTTTTTTCTAAGAAAACAGAGTAGTTGCCTTCATAGCTAAATAGCTTACCTTTATGTAATTCTATTATTCTATTAGTAACTCTATCTAAGAAATATCTATCGTGAGTTATCATAATTAATGAACCTTTAAATTTATTTAAATATTCTTCTAACCAGTCGATTGTATCGTTATCTAAGTGGTTAGTAGGTTCGTCTAGTATTAACAACTCACAAGGAGTAATTAAAGCAGAAGCAAGAGAAACTCTTTTTCTTTGTCCACCAGATAATTCTTTGACTTTTTGATTAAAGTCTTTTATTCCTAATTTCATAAGTACGGTTTTTGCATCACTTTCCAAATCCCATAGATTTAAATCATCCATTTTGTTTTGAAGAGAAAGTAGTGTATTATTCAATTGTTCATCATAAGTATGATTTATTTTTTCTAATATATCTTGGTACTGACCTATTAATTTCATTTCAGGAGAAGTACCTTTAAACACTTGTTCAAGAACAGTTGCTTCTTCATCGTAGTATGGATTTTGTGGAAGATATTCAATTCTAACTTTGTTAGCCTTGATTATAGTTCCAGTTTCACTTTCTTCACTACCAGCTATTATTTTTAATAAAGTAGATTTACCGGTACCATTAACACCGATAAGTCCTATTTTTTCTCCTTCATTTATACCTAGAGAAATATTATTTAATAATGTTTTTTCTGAGTAGTTTTTACTTATATTTTCTAAGCTTATTAAATTCATTTCTATCACCTTTGCATATTATCATTTATTATATTTATAGATAAAATTATAAAAAACAATGATTTTTAAATATAGCAATAATATTTTAAATCTTATTTATGTTTTTATAATTATTAGTCAAAATATAAACTTATTATAACTCAAATACATATTCATAGACTAGTTATTTTGCAAAGTTAAAATTTTTATAAATGAAAGTTTGATGTTTATTGAAAAGATATATAAAATTTATAGTATTAGGATTGAAGAATAGAATTATACAAGATATAAAAATTAGGGGTGATAAGATGAGATTTTATGTATCTCAGTTAGTAGAAACAGAAAAAATTTTACCAATACTAAGAAAATATGATGTAGGTTTGGAAGTTGTACAGTTTGCTAATCCTTATATATTAGATAATAGATATGAGATTATACATATATATATAAAAGAGCTAAAAGATTTATATAAAAATGTTGATTTAATAATTCATGGCCCATATGCAGATTTATGTCCGGCAAGTCGTGATAGCGAAATAAAAAGGATAACAAAATCTAGAATGGATCAAGCATATGAGGTGGCAAATAATTTAGGAGCAAAGAAAATTCTTTATCATAATGGATATACACCAAGGACTTATACATATGTAGAATGGAAAAGGAATGCGTGTGATTTTTGGATTGAGTTTTTAAAGGGAAAAAATAATAAGGAAATAGTTATAGAAAATGTACTAGATGAAGATTATGAGCTTTTGGATGATTTAATGAAGAAAATAAATAAAGATAATTTTTCTATTTGTATAGATATAGGTCATATAAATGCTTATTCTAAAATAAGTGTGGAAGAATGGATAAATGCTCTTTCTTATAAATTAAATCATATACATTTACATAATAATTATAAAGATAAAGATAGTCATTACGGAATAGATAAAGGAAGTATGAATGTAATAAGTATACTTAAGAAACTAAATGATATAAACAATGATATAACCGTATCTCTGGAGATTACAGATTTAGAACAGTTGAAAGAATCTTTGGATATATTAGTAAAAGAAGGCTTTGTAAAATTAAATATACAAAAATAGGTAGCTATATCTAGCTACCTATAAACTTATAAAGTTTTTTCCCACTTAGTTACATAGTCATCAAGTATTCTTCTTAAAGCTATACCAATAGTAGCATATGCTTCATCATATAGGTTAGCAAGTGAAATTCTTATAGACCATTCAGGTCCAGCAAACCCACCACCACCAAGTAAAACAATTGATGAGTCTTGGGCTAAATCAAATAATATATCTACAGGTTCGAAGTTTGCTTTCAAATATTTTGCAAATTCTAAACCGTGATTTTTTTCAGCCCATTGTAATAAATCAAATTGAGTATAATAGCAAGCATCATTTGGATCATTATTTAATTCTAAACCTAAAGAATTAAATAGCAATTGCTTACGTCTAATACATATATCCATAGTCTTTTTCTTGTATTCATTATTTCTATCTATAAGAGTAAAAGCAGAGAAGAAGGCCATTTGAACTTGCTGAGGAGTAGAAAGACCAGCAGTATGGTTTAGAGCTACTTGTCTACTGTCAGCAACTATTCTATCTATAAAAGGTACATCTTCTGGTATTGGATTCATATCAGAGTATCTTTTATTTGTTCTCTTTCTTATAGAATAAGGTAATTCTTTTATTAATTTATCAAATACATTTTCTTCATGTAAAGCAATAGTACCAAGTCTCCAACCTGTTACACCAAAGTATTTTGAATAAGAGTAAGTTCCTATGGTATTGTATGGTAAGTCTGCCATTAGGGATCTAAACCCTGGAACAAAAGTACCATATACATCATCAGAAATAATAATTAAATTAGGATTATGATTATTAACTATATCTACTATTTTTGATATGGATTTATCACATATGGCTACTGAAGGTGGATTACTTGGATTAACTACAAACAATGCTTTTATATCTGAATCTGCTAATTTTTCTAATTCTTTTTGTGAACATTGCCAAGTATGCTCACCTTTTTCATCAACTTCATCAGAGTTTATATATACAACTTCAAACTCGTATCTTGGAAGATGAGGAATTTCTAAGTAAGGTGTAAATAC
The DNA here is from genome assembly GCF_051148895.1 of Terrisporobacter vanillatitrophus. Taxonomy (GTDB): domain Bacteria; phylum Bacillota; class Clostridia; order Peptostreptococcales; family Peptostreptococcaceae; genus Terrisporobacter; species Terrisporobacter vanillatitrophus. The sequence continues at coordinate 2,644,760 of NZ_CP154625.1, read as the reverse complement.
TGGAGTCATTATGGCAATTTTATCTCCTTTAAGAAGTAGGTTATTTGCTATTAATGAATCAAATATATAACACATGGCAGCAGTGGCACCTTCCACAGCAAACACATTAAAGTCGCCACCTTTTTCTAAGTCATATTTCATTTCTGCTTTTAGATATTCTTTAACTATTTTTTCTATATGAACAAGCATTCTGTCAGGAAAAGGATAGTTATCTCCAATTATTGCATCAGTTAATTCTTGTAAAAAATGGTCAGCATCAAATTCTAAATCATTGATACCATAATCTATAATTTCTTTCAAAGTATTTATGCCTGGCATATAAGCATTTTCTTCAATGAATTTACAAAAACGATTGTATACTCCTGTTTTTTTAGGTATTCCAGTTAAATCACCATTATCCCAAGAGTGTCTACTTTCTGTTACGGCAAAATGACCAAAAGTAAAAAATGCTTCTCTAGGTGTGGCAGCAACCCAGTTTGGATTTCCACGACCAGCATCAAGTAAAGTTCTAGTACTTTTCCTATTTGATATGGTAGCAAGTTCTATAAGTTTATTTTTGAACTCAAAAGGACTTATTTGGCCATATATATTTTCTAATTCTTGTCTATTAAGATTTACACCCGTCATTAAAAGATTCCTCCCTATATATTCATAATAAATTTTGTCATTTATATTATGTCATTAATATTTGAAATTTACTTATCTCAGGTTGAGTTTAATAAGTAAAGCTAAATATCTAATATAATTATAACATATAAGGTGTATTACTTGAAAGTATTTAATATAAAAAGATATATTAAAAAATACAAACTTATTATAAAGTAGCAATCTGTTTATTAGAATGAGTAAAAATAAAATAATACTATTATTATGAATTGAATTTTATAATGTGTTTTTTATTATTAGGGATCTTATGTAAAAAAATTATATATAAAAAATGCGTAAGTTGTGAACTTTACGCATTTTTCGTATGTAATGAAATTATAATTTATTTATAGTCTAATTCTTTTATAGTTTCACCTATAATTTTAATTCCCTTTTCTATATCTTCATCAGATAATCGAGACAAACCTAATCTAAGGGTATTTTCACCTTTATTATCAATATAAAATAAATCACCAGGCATAAAGATTACATCTTTTTTATAGCATTCATTAAGAAGTTTTCGAGTATTTAAATTTTTAAAAACTAAAAACAAATGAAGCCCTCCATCGCCTAATATATAGTCACATTCTATGTATTTTTCAACACAGAGTTTGGCAAAGTTAAATTTATCCCCATAAAACTTTCTAGTCTTTTTTATATATTTTTCGAAAGCTCCATTTTGTAAATAATCATATAATATACCTTGATCCAAGAAAGAAACATGTATAGTAGTGCATCTTTTTACACTTCCTAATCTATCTATAAGATTTTTATCACATAAAATCCATCCTATTCGAAGTCCAGGAAATAATATTTTAGAAAAACTGCCAATATAAATTACACCATTGTTATTGTTATCTAAAGAACAAATAGGGAATATATGGGAAGAAGAATAGAGAAGTTCTTCGTTGAATCCATCTTCAATAATTGGTATATTATTTTTTTTCATTAAATTGTAAAATTTGTATCTATTTTCTGGAGACATAACCATACCAGTAGGATTATGATAAGAAGGAGTAATATAAGAAAATTTTATTTTATTTTTATATTTTTTCAACTTCATATCTAAGTCTTTAAAATCAAGACCATTTGAGTCCATATTTATGGGAATAATATTAAGTCCATAGGATTTCATTATTTTAATAGAGGTATTATGCGTAGGGTTTTCACAAAATATATAATCACCTTTATTAGTTAGTGTTGAGATTATAAGGTTTAATCCTTCTGTAAAACCATTGACTATGAGAATATCTTTATTTGTTGTGTTTACACCTTTTTTGTTCATATATCTATGTAAATAGTCTATTAATGGCTTATATCCCTGGGCATAACCATAGTTTAGTAACTTGTGACCTTCCAAATTAAATCTATTTAAAAAAGATTTTTTTAATTCTTCCATATCAAATAAATCGCCATCAGGAGATATACTTTTAAAAGAAATTTGACCAGATTTCCATCGTATTTCACTTTTTATAATATCCATGTTGTTGGCAGTTTTCATATAATCATTTTCAAAGTTTTTGTAATTTATATCCCAATTACTATTACTGATACTATTATCGCTATTCACAAAAGTTCCTTTTCCAGAAATAGAATAAATAGTACCATCAGACTTTAACTCTTCATAAGCTGATACAATAGAGTTTCTACTTACATTTAAAAGCAAACTAAGCTCCCTTGTGGAAGGAAGCTTAGAATTGTGAGGAAGAAGTCCTTTAGAAATCATTTCTTCCAAATACTTTTTTATCTGAATATATATTGGTTCATTTTCATTAATTGTTAAATCGGAGAATAACAAATTATCACCTCTAAGCTTTATTTATATAAAGTAATTATATTAAATAAACTTATTTTAGTCTAGGTTATTATTTTATTGATGTCTCCATTATTTTGTCTACTAGCTGGCTATAAGATAAGCCTTTAGCATTAGCACTTCTTGGGATTAAACTTGTAGTTGTCATTCCTGGAAGGGTGTTTAGTTCAAGAACATAGAATTTTCCATTTGATAATATGAAATCTACTCTTACATAAGCTCTACAGTAGAATATATCCCAAACTGTTTTAGACGCCTTATCAATTTGTTCTTGCAATTCATCGTCTAGATAGACTATTTCTTCTTTTGCTGCGTTAGCACCCGTTGAATATTTTGCTTCATAGTCAAAGAAACCTGTAGTACTTGATATTTTTATCGTTGGATAAATTTCACCATCTAAAACGAAAGAAGTGTATTCATCACCTGGTAGATATTGTTCTATCATTACTACAGTATCAACTTCTAAACCAGCTTTTACAGCAGCCTCAACATCTTCTTTTCTTTCAACTTTGAAAGTAGCAACAGAAGAACCACCACTATTTGGTTTTATAAAAACTGGATATCCCATTTCTTCTATTTTGTCATAGTCTATATCATCTATTGATTTTGCTATAGTCCAATCTGCAGTTGGAACACCAGAATCTCTTAACATTTTTTTAGTAATGTTTTTGTCCATACACATGGCAGAAGTTAAAGGTCCACATCCAGAATAAGGAATATCCATAGATTCTAATATTGCTTGTATAGTACCATCTTCACCGTACTTACCATGTAACATTAAGAATGCAAACTCAATACCTTCTGGCATTTTATTTATAACATCCATTTTATTGTTTAAAATTATTTCATGTACTTCATATTTATCTCTATCTAAAGCATTAAGAACAGATCTCCCTGAATTTAAAGAAACTTCTCTTTCTGTAGAAATTCCACCCATTAAAACAGCCACTTTTTTCTTCATAATTAACAACTCCTTAATATATCTCGTGTACAAACAGCACAAGATTAATTTCAATTAATTTATTTTTTGCCACTAATATTAGGATTTAACCAAGCAAATGATTTCCAATAAAATTATTTTAGTAGCATATTTATTTTTTATAGTAACAATTATATGCTTAAGTAGTTAAATATGAAAGTACCACAGGTTATTAAATTTTTAAATATGGTGGTTTATGGCAAGGGAAAATAGTGCTATTATCATTAATATAAGTATAAATATATAATAATTAGCTATTATTGTGCTTTTATATATAGTAAGCTATACTTTATCTTATTTACTAAAGAGATATTGTAGTTTAAATAATAATTAAGAAGGTGATATTAATGAAAGCAGAAATTATTACTGTAGGTACTGAAATACTTTTAGGAGATATCCTAAACACAAATACTCATTATTTATCTAATGAATTGGCAAATATGGGAGTTGATGTATATTATCAAATAACTGTAGGAGATAATGAAAATAGGTTGCTAAACCAGTTGGAAGAAAGTTTTAAAAGAAGTGACTTAGTAGTATTAACTGGAGGGCTGGGTCCAACAGAAGACGATCTTACAAAAGAAGTCTGTGCTAAATATTTTGACCTAGAAATGGAATTTCACCAGCCTTCATGGGATAAAATTATAGAAATACATAATAAAATGAAAAGAATACCAACTGAAAATAATAAAAAGCAGGCTTATTTTCCAGTAAATTCTATTATACTACCGAATGAACATGGTACAGCACCAGGATGTATTATGGAAAAAGATAATAAAACTATAATTGTAATGCCAGGACCTCCAAGAGAAATGAAACCTATGTTTGATAACTTTGTCAAACCATTTTTACAAAAAAATAGTGAAGACATACTTAAGTCAAAAGTTATCAGAATTATTGGTGTGGGAGAAGCAAAGGTGGAAAATGATTTACTAGATTTGATTCAAAAGCAAATAAATCCTACTATAGCAACTTATGCAAAGGATGGAGAGTGCACTGTAAGAATAACAGCAAAGGGGAAAACTGTTGAAGAAGTAGAAAAATTAATTTTACCAGTAGCTAAAGAAATTAAAAATAGATTTAAGGAAACTGTATATGGGGAAGACGAAACTACAATAGAAGATGAAGTTGCAAAATTTCTAGTAAAAAATAACTTGACTATATCAGTAGCAGAATCTTGTACAGGAGGAATGGTATCTTCTTCTCTAATAAATTATCCTGGTATATCTTCAGTATTTATGGAAGGTTGCGTAACTTATTCCAATGAAGCAAAAATGAAGAGTTTAAATGTAAGAGAGGAAACGCTGAACTCTGTAGGTGCAGTTAGTGAGCAGTGTGCAAGAGAAATGGCAGAAGGAGTTGCTGCAAGACATAATACAAATATTGGATTATCTACAACAGGCATAGCAGGTCCAGAAGGTGGCAGTGATGAAAAACCTGTAGGACTTGTATATATGGGCATTAAAATAAATAATAAAACTATTGTAAAAAAATACATATTCAATGGAGATAGACAACAAATTAGATACAGAGCGTGTAAAACTTTGTTGAACGACTTAAGATTAGAATTATTAAATACGATATAGATTTTAGGAGGCAAAATGATAAGACATATATTTTGTGACTTAGATGGAACACTTTACAATAATGGAATTAGTGATGAAGATATAAAAGCCATAGAGGACATAGAAAAAGAAGGTGTAATATTCCATGTGGCAACAGGAAGAGTTTTTAAACAGGCATATAATATGTTAAGTGAAAAAATGCAGCTAAATGGATATTTTATTTGTGAAAATGGTTCTTTTATTTTTGATAAAAATAAAAACTTAATATTTAAAGAGCCCATAGATGATTATTTGGTGAGAAAAATTATAAATAGATTTGAATCAGATTTAGCTTATCTTTATTTAAAATATAATGGAGATATTATTTTGAGTGGAGGAGAAGAAGTTTTTAGTAATTATACTAAGGATTATATTTTAGATAAACAAATGTTTAAAAAAGAAAAGTTTGACAACTTAGTAGGAAATGTAGGTATAGTATCAAATAATATGGATGAACTTAAAAGATTGGAGTATTATTACAAAAGTGAATTTAGTGAAGTTTGTGATATTTACTTATCGGGGCCTTATACCCTGAATATAGTTCCTAATCACGTATCTAAACGTCATGGAATAGAGCATATTTGTGAAAAATATAATATAAACTTGAATGAAATAGCAACTATGGGAGATTCGCCTAATGATATATGTATGTTAAAAGATATAAAGTATAGTTTTGCAATGGATAAATCAAATAAAGATGTTAAAGAAAGTGCATCTTATATAGTTAATAGCGTTAGAGATGGAATAGAAAAAATTAAAAAAATAAATAGGACTAAATAATAGTCCTATTTATTTTATACACAATTTTCTAATGTGTAAGAATTTGCTGTGTTAGCCAAGATTGAGTCAAGAACATGATTTACAATCATGCTACAAACATATGATGAAAACTTTAAATCAGTTTCATAGCTAATTTGACAAGATTTATATTTTTTGTATAAGCTATGAAAGAATTCTTCCACATTATAATCAATTTTATAATTTAAATCACAATTAGAAAAATCCATGTCTTTAGCATAGGAAGCTAGCTCTTTTTCATAGATAACATGTTTATTCATGCTATGAGTAAATTCCCAACGTTCGCTATGAGGAGTAGTGAAAAAGTCGCATAAAAAATGACAAATAACACCTAACTCTTGACTTAGCTTACTTATGGAAAAATATTTTTTTAAAGAATCTAAAGTTAAGTGACATAGATATTTTATTTTTTCAAGAACCATAGATAGAGACTCATCTAAATAATGCTTATTCAGTACATATTTTGAAGAAATATCTGGTTTAATGTTACCATAAATAAAATTCTTTTCACTTAAAAAGAAAGATTTATTTGATTCTAGTTTATCTAATACAGATTTAGATATAATAAAATGTGTGTTTATTAACATTGATTCACCTCATAAGTTTTGTGTATAGCTAAACAATATATATGAATTTTCTAAATTTTTGCTCATAATAACTATCTATTAAATAATAGCAAGAATGAAAAAAAATTTCAATATGATAATGATTCCAATTGAAAATTATTACTACGAATTAAGGAGAGGAAGAAATGAAAAAAGTATTAGTTTTATTAGCAGATGGATTTGAAGAGATAGAAGCACTTTCAGTAGTTGATGTACTTAGAAGAGGTAATATTGATTGCAAAATGTGTTCTATTAAAGATGAGTATGTGAAAGGAACTCATAATATAGTAGTACAATCTGATTGTAATATTAAAGATATTGATAGCAATGATTATGACGCTGTGGTACTTCCTGGGGGGTTACCAGGAGCAGAAAATCTAAAAGCGAACTGTGTAAAAGAATTAATTACTAATATGAATAAAAATAAAAAAATCGTTGCTGCAATTTGTGCTGCACCAGAAACATTAGAATACTTTAATGTACTTGAGGGTAAAAAATGTACGTCTTACCCTGGTTTTATACAAGATAAAGAAAAGGTTAATTATGTAGAAGATGAGGCTGTAGTAATAGATGATAATATAATAACTAGTAGAGGACCAGCAACTGCCTTAACTTTTGCTCTAACAATATTAGAAGAGCTAGGATGTATAAATGAAATGGAAGATATAAAGGAAGGAATGCTAGTAAATTTTTATAATAAATTTGCTAAATAACAGGAGTTAAAATGAAGTATAGAAATTATAATGAGATGAATTCTTATAAGAATTTAAAAATAGACTGCAGTAAATGCTTTGGTTTTTGTTGTGTAGCCTTATATTTTTCTACAATGGATAATTTTCCAGAAGATAAAATTGCAGGACAACCTTGTAAAAATCTTAAAAAAGACTTTACTTGTAAAATACATAAAGACTTAAGTAAAAATAATCTTAAGGGATGTATTAACTATGATTGTTTTGGAGCAGGTCAAAAAGTTGCTCAACATATATATGAAAATATAAACTGGCAAAATTCACCACAAAAATCACAAGAAATGTATGATGTTTTTATAGTAGTAAAAAATTTACAAGAAATGATTTGGTATTTATATGACAGTTTTACTTTTACAGAAAATGAAGATATGAGAAAAAGAATAAATCAGATGATAAAAGAGACCCAAAGTCTTACAAAACTTTGTGCAAGTGAAATATTAAAAATTAATGTTGAAGAACATAGAACAAAAGTAAATTATTTATTAAAAGAAGTTAGAGAAAATGTAATAAAAAAAATAAGCTCTAAAAGAAAAAAGGATGAACCCTTAGGTTTTGATTTTATAGGAAAAGACCTTAGAAATAAAGACTTAATAGGATCAAATTTGATAGGTGCGCTTTTAATAGGATCAAATCTGCAAAATATGGATTTAAGTGGAGCAATTGTTATTGGCTCAGATATGAGGGATGCAGATATTAGGGGATGTAATTTAGAAAATACAATGTATCTTACTCAGTCTCAAATAAATAGTGCAAGAGGAAATTCCAAAACAAAATTACCTATATTTATAGAAAGACCTGCATATTGGGAAAAATAGATAAAGAAAAATGTCAGCTTAGTCTGGCATTTTCTTTATCTAAGGGAAGTTTTATTAATATAACATTAAAATGTAATGGATTTAGAAATAAAAGTATATTATACTTTTACCAAAAGATAATTAGAAATCTAATAAAATGGTGGTGTGGAATATGAAGCTATCTAAAAAAGTTAATAATATGGATGGGTCTGGTATTAGAAAAATAGCCAACTTATCATCAAAATATGATGATAAAATTTCCTTTACCATAGGAGAACCAGATTTTACAGCCAGTGATGACGTTGTCAAAGAAGCATATAAAGCAATGAGAGAGGGCAAAACGAAATACACTTCAAATGAGGGTATAATTGAGCTAAGAGAAGCTATATGTAAAGACTTACACTTGGAACTAGGAATAGATTATGATCCAAATAGAGAGATTATTATTACAGTAGGAGGTATGGGATCTCTTTATATTGCATTTTTAGCAATTTTAGATGAAGGAGATGAAGTTATTGTAAGTAATCCATATTGGTCAAACTACACAGATATTATAGAGATGTGTGGTGGAATACCAGTACCTGTAAATGTAAAAGAAGAAGATAATTTTATCTACAATCCAGAAGATATTAAAAAGGCAATAAGTGAAAAAACTAGAGCAATAATAATTAATTCCCCAGCAAATCCTACAGGAGGAATAGCAAGTAAAGAAACATTGAAAGAAATTGCAGATATTTGCAAAAATCATAATCTTATAGTAGTTTCTGATGAAGTATATAGAAGTATTATATTTGATAATCACAAACATACAAGTATAGCTTCTATTGAAGGAATGAAAGAAAGGACGATAGTAGTAAATAGTTTTTCAAAAGAATATGCAATGACAGGATGGAGGTTAGGATATAGTGCAGCGCCTGCACAATTAGTTGACGCCATGTGTAAGTTACAAGAAAATATTGTAGGATGCGCAGTTGAATCTAATCAATATGCAGGGGTAAAAGCTTTGCTATCGGCTAAAAATTATTCCAAAGCTATGACAGAGGAATATGAAAAAAGAAGAAACTATATTATTAAAAGAATGGAAAATATGGATAAAATAAGTTGTATAAAACCTAAAGGAACTTTTTATGCATTTATAAACATAAAGAATACGAGACTTTCTTCTGAAGAATTTGCTATAAGGCTTTTAAATGAAAAACAAGTAGCAGTGGTTCCAGGGAATGCTTTTGGTAGTGGAGGGGAAGGTTATATAAGGCTTTCTTTTGCAACTAGTATGGAAAATATAAAAAAAGGATTTGATAGAATAGAAGAATTTTTAGAAAGTCTATAATAAAAAACCTGATTCTCAGTGATTAAAGAATCAGGTTTTTTATTATAGACCATGCTTTCTAATAAGTCTACTAGCTTTAGACTGAGATATATTTAAGCATTTGGCAACCTTATATGAACTTTTATAATGCTTATAGGTTTTAGATATAATCTCTTTTTCGTAGGATTCCATTAAAGTATCAAAATCATGTTCATTAAATAAATCTTCATTATCTTCTATATTGTAATCAAAGTTATAGTTGAATATATCTTTTGGAAGGTTTTTTTCAGTAATAACATGATTAGTAGATGTTAATACAAGTTTTTGTATAATATTTTGAAGTTCTCTAATGTTTCCAGGAAAATTATAACAGGAAATTAGTTTTATAGCATCTTTGGTAATTATTTTATTTATATTAAATTCGAAGCAGTACTTATTAAAATAATGTTTTATTAATTCAACCAGATTGTCCTTTCTATCTCTAAGAGGAGGTATTTTTAATTGAATAACATTCAATCTGTAGTAAAGATCTTGCCTAAATGTTTTTTCCTCTACCTTTTTTAATAAATCGCAGTTTGTAGCAGATATAATTCTAATATCTACATTTTTCTCTTTCATACCTCCTACGGGCGTGAAGGTTTTTTCTTGAATTAATTGAAGAAACTTTGCTTGAAGGCTTGGAGGAATCTCCCCAATTTCATCTAAAAATAAAGTCCCACCTTGAGCTAGCTCTACAAGACCAGCCTTTCCTTTAGTTGAAGCGCCTGTAAAAGCACCTGGTACATATCCAAATAATTCGGATTCAAGAAGTTCTGGTGATATTGTTGCGCAGTTAATTGTTATAAAAGGTTTATCAGATCTTCTACTATTTTTATGTATATATCTGGCTAATGAACTTTTTCCAGTACCAGACTCACCAAGTAATAAGACTATAACATTTGTTTTTGAAATTTGATTTACTGTATTCATTATAGGTTTCATAACACTTCCTGTAAGAATAATATCAGTTTCTATTTTAAGAGTAGTTCTATAAATATTTTCAATTTCATTTTTGTACTTATTGACTTCATTTTGTGTGTCTGTTAACTTATTTTTTATTTGGTTAAGTTCTGTAATGTCTCTAGTGTTTTCAACTATAAATTCAATATCACCCTTATCATCAAATATGGGAGTAGCAGTTAATACAAGTTTTTTACCTGTATTGGTAAATTGCTCCATGGAACTGGTTTTTTTTGTTATTAAAACTTGAGGTATAGCCCCTACTGTGGAATAACCTTTTTCAGATAAAAGCTTAACATTTTTGCCAAGCATTTCTTCTTTTTTTATTCCATAGTTTTTTTCAAATGCTTTATTACAATAAATTAGATTCCCTCTATTGTCAGCAACGCAAATTTCATCATGGGATGCATCCATGACCTTTTTATAAAAATCTTCTTTGAATTTCAAAGTTATCCCCCTTTTTTTGAATAAGTCATTTTTAACTTAATATCTTATTTGATTTTTATTATAGTGCAAACAAGTCATAAACAACTTAATTATATTGAAATAATAAGTTAAAATCAACTTGTTTTATTAAATTACTTATTTTAAATATAAAAAAAAAGTAAAACTATATAAATATAATAAAAGAGAATGGCTAAGTTTCAAGTGTTTTATTAAAGTAAATAAATATTGAAAAGTTGGCATGTTATTTGCTATAACGAATATTGGAATCAAAAGATAGATTATTAAGTTTCAAATGGAGGAAAAGAAAGATGGGTTATTTACACATATTACTAGCAGGTCTTTTTTGGTCTAGTATAGGATTATTTACAACAAACTTAAGCAAGGTAGGATTATCAACAGAAGAAATAAGTTTTTTAAGACTTTCAATGGGGTGTATTATATTAGTTTTGTACGCAATTATAAAAAATCCAAGTTTATTAAAAATATCAAAAAAAGGACTAATTTATTCAATAATTATAGGGTTATTTTGCCAAGGATTATTTAACTACTGCTATGTAAATTCAATAAAAAGTACAGGAAGTGCAGTAGCAGCTGTATTGCTTTATACTTCACCAATATTTATTGCAATTTTTTCTAAAATTATATATAAAGAGAAAATCAATAAAATGAAGTTATTATCTTTAGGTATATGTGTAGTGGCAGCTATACTTGCTGTTACAGGAGGAAGTTTAGATTTACAAAACATAAGTACATTCGGAATTATAAGTGGAATTATGGCAGCGATTCTTTATTCGTTAATGCCAATAATAAGTAAAAATATATTAGATGAAGTAAATAATTTAACAATGATGATTTATTCATTTTTGACAGGAGCATTACTTCTTGTAAGTAGAGTAAATTTTGTTAGAGTTGGAGCTAGTGTAGGAGATATATCTATAGCTTTAAATATAATAGGATTTGGATTATTTTCAGGAGTTCTTGCTTACATTTGTTATACAAGTGGCGTGAAAAGTGGAATAGAGCTTTCAGTTGCTGGTGTAATAGCATCAATAGAATTAGTATTTGCACAAATAATTGGATGGATAATCATGGGAGAGTCATTCAATACTGTAAAAATAATTGGAGTTTGCTTAATGATGGTTTCTACCATAGTAGCTCTTAAAAGTGTTACTAAAATACCGTCTGAAAGTGAAGCAAGTCTTGATTTAGACCTTAGAAAGGTTGCAAGTCAAGCATAACATTGCCCTTTAAAATTTATAATTATAAATTATAAAAAAGCCCCTCATAAATAATTTTACGAAGGGTTTTTTTTATGTGAAAATTTATTATTTTGAAGATAAGTACTTTATACCTTGATAAGAATTTCTTGATTTCAGAGTATCATCAATAGCATTTAGTACTTCCCATTTTTTCAAAGACCAAAGAGGACCTACTAAATCTTCCTTTTTCCCATCACCTGTTAGTCTATGGATTATCATTTCAGGTGGAAGAATTTCTAACTGATCACAAACGAGATTTACATACTCTTCCTGTGTCATTAACGTCATCATATTTTTTTCTAACATTTTAGCCATTGGAGTATCTTTTATAACATGAAGCAAATGAATTTTTATTCCATGAACATTTAAATCAGCCACAGCCTTAGCTGTTTCCATCATCATATTATGATCCTCTCCAGGAAGACCATTAATAATGTGAACTACAATATTTATATTTTTAGCTTTTAACTTTTTTACTCCTTCTATGAAGGTTTCATAATCATGACCTCTATTTATGATTTTTGAAGTAGAGTCATGAATAGTTTGAAGACCTAACTCTACCCATAGATTAGTTCTTTTATTTAATTCACCTAAATATTCAACTACATCATCTTCTAAACAGTCTGGACGAGTAGAAATAGAAAGTCCTACCACATCATCTTGTTCTAAGATAGTTTCGTATTTTTCTTTTAAAACCTCTAGAGGTGCATAAGTATTTGTATAAGCTTGGAAGTATCCAATATACTTAGCACTTGGCCATTTTTTAAGCATCATCTCTTTAATTTCTTTAAACTGTTTTATCAAATCATCTTTTGGATTTCCCGCAAAATCTCCAGACCCTTCTTTGGAACAGTAGGTACATCCACCATAAGCTACTTTCCCATCTATATTTGGGCAAGAGAATCCTGCATTTATAGAAACCTTAAATATTTTTTCACCAAATGTATTTCTAAGATAGTAATTCCAAGTATGATATCTTTTATTGTCATCAAAAGCATATTTGAACTTTGTCATTTTATCACCTTTTTCTTATGATTTATACCTAGTTATATTAACATAAATTTTTATTATATACAAATTTGTATAAAATAATTGATTACGAAAATGAAATTTTTTTAAATGAATAAAGTTTAAGTTTATTAATACAATTTACTAGTGATAAAATCAAGGGGGGATACTATGGAGAGAAGCGATGATAATAATGATATTATAAGAAAAGCACGCCAAAAGGCAAATCATGAGAAAGAAGAAAAGGAAAAGTTAACAGAAGAAAATTTGGATGACAACAAGTTAGAAATTCATAATAATATGGAAAATATTGATGAACAAAAAGCTGAAGAACTAGAGAGTAAAATTGTAATGGAAGAAGGTAATTATGAAGAAGATGAAGGTTTTAATGACAAAGAATATGTAAATAGTGAAGAATTAGAAAATATTAAAGAAGAAATAATAGAAGAAATAGAATACACAATAAATGATGTAGAAAAGAAAAAGAAGATTTATATTGGAATTGCATGTTTTTTTGTAATAATTACAATAATGTATTTTGGTGCTAAAAGATACGACTTTTTAGTTTATCCAGATATAACATTGTATGAAGAAGATGTTTCAAAACTAAATGAAAAACAATTAAATACAAAGGTAAACATTTTAGCAAATGATATTAATAACAATAGAATTATCATAAAATTAGATGATAAGGAATATGAAATTTTAGTATCTCATATAATTGATAAATTAGATGTAAAAAAAGTTGAAAATGATATAATGAATTATGGTAAAGATAAATCATTTATAGAACAATTTGGTTTAATATATTTAAGCGTAAAAAGGAATTGTAATTTTGATATAAAAATTAATAATGAAGCTTTACAAGAAGAAGTTAATAAAATTTATGATGATACTCATGTAGCAGCTATTGAACCAACACTTAAAATGAATGGAGACAAACTAAATATAATAAAAGGTGAAAATGGTAAAAGCATTGATGAAACAAATTTAATAAATAAAATAACAGAAAAAATAAATAGTAATGAAGTTGGAAAAAGTAATATAGTTATTGAAGAAGAATATAAAACAATTAAACCTAAAATTAATAATCAAAATCTTGAAGGGGTAGATTATAAAATTTCTTCTGCAACAACATACTTTGGTGGAACTGGTTATAGTAGAGGACTGAATATTGCTAATGCAGCAAGTAAAATTGATAAAACAATATTAATGCCTGGGGAAGAATTTTCTTATGAAGATAAAGTTAGCCCTGTGGAACTTAGTAATGGTTATTACATGGCTCCAGTTATAATAAATGGAACTCATAAAGATGCTCCGGGAGGCGGAGTTTGTCAAGTTTCTACAACATTGTATAATGCACAATTAAAAGCAGGTATTCTTCCAACAGAAAGATATAATCATTCAAAGTCTGTACCCTATGTGCAACGAGGATTAGATGCAACTTTAGCAACAGGAAGTAAAAACTTAAGATTCAAAAATTCTTATGATTATCCAATTTATATTCATGCTTATACAGTTGGAGGTCAAATTACAGTGGAATTTTGGTCAAATGAAAGTGTTTTAGGTGGGAAAAAATATACTCCTGTAAGTTTTGTGAAAGGAAATGTGGCAAATACTTATCTTTATGGGTATAATAATAAAGGAGAATTAATATATAAAAAATATATCGATACAAGTATTTATAAATAAAATATATTAACTTCGAAAGATAACGTACATACAAAAGAAAAGTGAGCAAAGGAGATTATGATATGAAATTATTTTTAGACACAGCAAATGTGGAAGATATTAAAAAAGTTAATGATATGGGTGTAATATGTGGTGTAACTACGAACCCATCTCTAATAGCGAAAGAAGGAAGAGACTTTACAGAAGTAGTTAGAGAAATTGCTTCAATAGTTGATGGACCAATAAGTGGAGAAGTAAATAGTGATGATGCTGAAGGTATTATAGCAGAAGCGATGGAAATAGTAAAAATTCACAAAAACATGGTTGTTAAAATACCAATGACTGCAGAAGGATTAAAAGCTGTAAAAGTATTAGCTTTACAAGGAATAAAAACTAATGTTACTTTAATATTCTCAGCAAATCAAGCATTACTTGCAGCAAGAGCTGGAGCAACTTATGTATCACCTTTCTTAGGAAGATTAGACGATATATCAACTAATGGAATGGATTTAATAAGAACTGTGTCAGAAATGTTTGATATTCATGGAATAGAAACAGAAATAATAGCTGCAAGTGTTAGACATCCAGTTCATGTTACTGATGCAGCATTAGCTGGATCTCATATAGCAACAGTGCCTGCTAAGCTTGTATATCAAATGTTAAATCATCCTTTAACTGATCAAGGAATTGAAAAGTTTAAAAAAGATTGGGAAGATGCTTTTGGAAATAAATAAATAAAAAACTCATGGAGTTAGTAATATAATTTCATGAGTTTTTTATTTTAAGTTGAAGGCTTAGTTAAAAAAAGAAGAACATTACTATGATCATATTAAATAATAATAATTTTAAAAGGAAGTTTTGTTTATTATATGGAATTTTATAATAAATAACTATAATAAGGAAGGTAAAAACCATATATGAAAGAAATAACCTATTCTTTGTGCAAAGAAAATTATAATTCAAATTTATTTTATGAAAAATTATCAAGTTTTACATTGGATATTGAAAAAAATATATCTTATACTTGTGAGAAATATGTAAAAGACTTTATCAACTTTTTAGAAAAAAATCATATGGAAAATATAAGAACAAATTCAGAATATTATTTGGAAATATTAATGATAGGGGTTTTATGGAAAAACTATATAAATAGAGCAGTAAATCTTCAAAGAATACCTAAGCAGATTTTAATAATTTTATCTTATTTAAGAAAATATGACATTATAAAGAATAGTGTTGATAAAAAGAGAGGTATGATGGAAACATATTTTCTGAATATAGAAGATAATAAACAAATTGAACCAAATATAAATAATTTTAGCAAGTTAATTGGATATTTAAATGCAATTGGTGATTTTAAGGAAGAAGTTAAAAGATTAGAGTCATGGGAAAAATATTTTATAATTAGAGGAGAAGATGAAGCTAAGAAAATAATTTTGTCGTCTTTAGAAATAGAGGATATATTTGAGCATAAAGCTAAAATAGAATTAGGTGTTTATACAGAAAATGTAGATAAATTTTTAATTTTAGCAGAAGAAAAATATAAATACAGAGAAGACTATATTACATGTAGAAAAAAAGAAGTAGAGTACCATCTAAACATGGTAGGAGCAGAAATAATGAATAAATCTTATAGAAAACTGTTTATTAAATCAAAAGAAAAAAGGTTATTGCTTCCATCATGTATGAGAGCTCACAATGAAAATTATTGTAAAGCAAAAAAAACTAAAAACGGATATATATGTGCTCATTGTACAAAATCATGTAATATAAATAGATATGATAAACTAGGTAAAGATTATAATTTTAAAGTTTATATAATTCCTCATGAATCAGATATTACTATTAAAACGAAGTTTCAATATGGTGATATAGGAATAGTTGGTGTTGCCTGTGTTCTTAACTTAATATCAGGTGGACTTAAAGCAAAACGTTTAGGATTTGTTCCTCAATGTGTATTTTTAGATTATTGTGGATGTAGGTATCACTGGAATGATGGGGGAATAATGACGGATATTAATGAAGATAAATTGCTAAATACATTAGGAGTAGATAATATAAATATTTAAGGAGGTTAAAAGAAGACCTCCTTTTTTATGGAGAATGTCTATAGATTTGTGTAAATAGACTTATTTATTAATTGATATTACTGGAAATTACTTATTCCAGTAATATTTTTTTATTTGATTGGAATACTAATAATGGTATTTTATACATTTTTATTATGTGTCTAATTTAGGACAATATACACTAAATTTACCATTTTCAAAAAAATTTTAGATTGTATATTTTTTAGGAATTCTATCTTCAAATCTAATTGTTAGCTGCGCTAAAGTGGTAGCCCAATTTTGATTTGGAGATGTCCATTTTTCTATGATTTTCATAGTAGAAAGATACAGAGATTTTCTTAGTGACTCATCTGTAGGAAATACAGTTCTAACCTTTGTATATTTTCTTAGCTGTCTATTAAAACCTTCTAGTGAGTTTGTAGTATATATGATTCTTCTAATATCTTCAGAAAAATCGAAAAACGTTGCTAAATTAGGCCAATTATTATACCAAGAATCTATTACAACTGAATACTTGTTATACCATTTATCTTTTAAAATATCTAAATTTGCAAGCGCAGTTTCTTCATTGAATGCTCTATACACATTCTTTAAATCTTTCATAAATTCCTTTTGATCTTTTGATGCTATATATTTTAATGAATTTCTAATTTGATGTACTATGCAAGTTTGTATATTCACATCTGGATATACAGTTTTTATTGCTTCTGGAAGGCCTTTTAAACCATCCATGCAAGCTATTAATATATCATTTAAACCTCTATTTTTTAAATCATTACATACTGATAGCCAGAACTTTGCCCCTTCAGATTCACCTATCCAAATACCTAATATATCTTTTTTTCCTTTCATATCTAAGGCCATACAAATGTATGCAGCTTTAGATACTATTTTATTATCATCTCTTACTTTAAAATGCATAGCATCCATATATACTATAGGATAAATTTCATCAAGTGTTCTACTTTGCCATTCGGCGGCAGCCTCAACAACCTTATCTGTTATCTTAGAAATCATTGAAGGTGATACATCTATACCATATAGCTCTTCCATTTCAGATTGAATATCTCTCACACTCATTCCACAAGCATAAAGACCTATTATCTTTTTATCTAATTCATTACATACTGTTTCATATTTCTTAACAACCTTCGGTTCAAATTCTGATTTTCTATCTCTTGGAACATCTAATCCAATATCACCAAAACTACTACTTATTGTCTTTGAACTATATCCATTTCGATAATTTGTATCATTATTATCAGATCTTTCATATTTCTCTCTACCTAGATGTTCTTCCATTTCAGCCTCTAAAAGTTGTTGCATTACATCCTTGAATAGTTTTTGCATCAATCCATTTTTTCCAACGATGTCTTCCATTGTCTTACATTTTTTCACCTCTGCTTGATAATCAATATCTGGAATAATTATATCTTTCATTTTACAAACCTCCATAAATTTTAATATGAATATTATTCCAAACTTACCAATTTTAAATACTAAAAAAGTGTAGGTAAGTTTGTTTTTACACAAACCTATCTACACTCCCTTTTTATGGGATAATTTTACCAAGGTTTACTCCAATTACAATAGTGATATTCATCTTTCCATTCTAAATCAGTAGAAATGTAAAAATCCCCATAACTCCTTGTTGATTTATAAAAAATATTTACTACAGAAAACCTAGAAGATAAATCTTTATTGATAATTACATAGTATTTGTTGTCCACAGTTTATATATTATCATCTGAAGTAGGCTCATCCTGAGCTACATTAAAGACAGGCCCATGTCATGCAATTTCTTTCAAATAAATACGAATATATTTTTTATTATCTAATTTATCAGTTTCGTAGTTTTTAAACATCTCATCAAGAGCGGCTTTTGCCAAATCAGTTATGTTTATTATCATCATAGACTCCTTTTATTATTGATAAAATTATTTTATACAATTACTATCAATATATCAAACTAATTTTAATTTGAATTATTATTAAAAATAATATATTGAATGAAAAACTTATTTTACAGTACATAAATTATTAGGTTATAATAAAAATAAAAACTAAAAGGGAGATTTTATGAGTAAAAAGAAAGCTGGAATTTTGTCATTAATAGGGTATTTGATAACCATGGGTATTGGATTATTAATAGGGAATATTGTATCTAATATACTGGGAGAAAATGTGCTAGGAACAATGAATATGAATTTAAGCAATATTATTTATAAATTTATAATTCAAATACCGCCAACAGTATTTATTTTATATTTTATAAAAAAATATTATAATTGGGAAGATATAGGTCTTTCATCAAAAATATCAAAAAATTTGATATGGTTTGTACCATATTTAATAGTTTTAGTATTTATGATAGGTAAATTTATAACTGAATTAAGTAAACATATATCAACTTATGATAGTTCAATTTATTTACTTATAATATCTATATTTATAGGTACAGCTATGGCAGGTTTTTGTGAAGAAGTTATTTTTAGAGGTATAATATTAAATTCATTTAAAAGTGAAAAATCTTATATAATAGCTATGATAATAAGTAGTTTAGGTTTTTCCATAGTGCATATAACAACCATAGTGATGGGGAATTCTTTGCTTGATGCACTTATAACAGTATTTTATTCATCTTTACTAGGTTTTGCCTTTGTTGGTCTTGCAATGAAGATGAAAAATATATGGCCTTTAATTATTTTTCATTTCATTTGGAATTTTATATTATTTGCA
The DNA here is from genome assembly GCF_051148895.1 of Terrisporobacter vanillatitrophus. GTDB lineage: Bacteria > Bacillota > Clostridia > Peptostreptococcales > Peptostreptococcaceae > Terrisporobacter > Terrisporobacter vanillatitrophus. The sequence goes on along the minus strand of NZ_CP154625.1, from coordinate 2,625,272 downwards.
TCTGAAAGCTTACAGCTTGAAATATCTATAGCAGCTGGTATATGCAATGTTATGAATATTTTTATGGCTATAATACTATGGATTATTGTTATAGTTGAAGAAAAAAGAAAGCATAGAAAAAAAACTATACTGGCTAATTAGCCAGTATAGTTTTTAATTTTAATTAGTTATTTCAACATATTTACAATCTGCATATATATGATTTATAAAAAGTAATAATCTTTCATATAAAGGATGAACTTTTTCGCCATACTTTAATTCTAAATTCTGTCCTAATTCTTCTACAGTATTTTTACCATTTAACATAATAAATATTGTACTACAATATTCATCAAGTTCAATTTCTTTATACATTGGTATTTTAAACTTAAGTTTTCTTAAAATATTTTGTATTTTATGGTCTTGTTTTTCAAGCAAAGTAACTATTCCATTTTTGTCTATCAAGTATTCCACATTATCACAAATTTTAAATTTTAAATTTAAAATTTCTTCATTAGTCTTCATTATGTTTAACCTTTGCAAATGCAATAGGAATAGTTGTTGCTATAACAAGAATAACCAGTAGAAGCAATGCCATTGAATTTGATGCAGAAAATCCTGTAGGGATTCTAGGTGTAATTACGCCAGATACTTGTAATATTATACCTATTAAGCCTATTATAGATCCACCAGCAACTAAGCCTGAAGATAAACTTATACCATTTGAAACCTTAGCTTCTCTTTCTAAATCATTTTTAGAAGTTTTTTCTACAAATAAACGAACTAATGCACCTACTAATATGATTGAAGTAGTAGAGATTGGTAAATAAAATCCTATAGCAACTGTCATTATTGGTAAGTTTAACATAAATAACACTAAAGCCATAATCACACCAGCGATGACCATAACCCAAGGCAAATTACCAGACATTATACCTGATGTTAATGTAGACATTAAGTTGGCCTGTGGTAATGCAAAAGGAGCATCAGCACCTGTAATTGCTAATTGACTAGAAAGTACAACTATTGTTCCACAAACTACAGCCACACCTACTACAGAAGCTAGTGCAAAACCATTTTGCATTTCTTTTTTACTACCACCAATTATATAAGTTACTTTTTGAGATTGACTATATCCGCCAGCAACAGATATGGCAGTAACCATAAAGGCAGCAAATAAAAGTAATGATTTGTTATCTTCAAGTCCTGTCCATCCAGATACGACGAAAACAAGAGTTAATATAACTAAAGATGCAATAGTCATACCTGATACAGGAAGATTTGATGTTCCTATAGTACCTGTTAAACGTCCAGAAACTATAACAAATAAGAATGATAATAAGAATGAAACTATAATAGCAACAGCAGCCATTGTAATGCTTTGAGATATTAAATAAGCGGCAATTAAACCTACAACTATACCGCCTATTAATATTAACATTTCACCAGAACTACCTTTATCATCTTCATTATTACTTTTTTTAGCATTTAAAGTTTCTCTTATAGAAACTACTATAGTTGGAATAAGTTTTATAGCACCGATTATACCACCACAAAGCATCATACCAGCACCAATATATTTTACATAACTTCCTGATATAGAATTTACATCCATAGTATTTATTGGAATAGTAGGGGCATTCCATATGAACATTCCTTCGCGAGCCATATCAGAGAAGTATCCTATTAGTGGAGCAACGGCAAAGTTGGATAATATAGAACCAGCAAACATAGTTAATGAAACTTCTAATCCAACTATGAACCCTATACCTAGTAAAAGTGGATTTACTTCTAAAGAAAACTTCCACTTATAAAATGGAGTACCTAAATAAGTCATAACATTATTAATCACATTTAAAAATGATCCAGTTAGAACGTTGATTATACCACTTATTCCAAAGCCAATACCCATATATTTTATAGCATCACCACCGACTTGAGAAGCTACTAATGTTTCAGAAATGGCCATAGACTCAGGATACATAAGTTTTCCATGTTCCTCTACTATTAGGTAATTGTAAACTAGAGAAGAACAACCTATACCAAATAAACTTCCTGCCACACCTATTGTCAAACCTTCTAAAAAAGTAAGATCACTTCCGATTAAAATAATTGATGGCAATACAAAAATTAAACCACTAGCTATAGATTCACCACCACTAGACATGCCTTGTATAATATTTTTTCCAAGTATTCCTTTATCTTTTGCAAAAACGCCTACAAACATGGAACCAATAATTGCTCCAGGAATTCCTGCTGCTACTGTTAAACCTGATTTCATACCCGAATATGCAGTAGATGCTGCAAATACAGTAGAAAGAACTATTCCTATTATTAATACTGAAATATTTGCGCCCTTATTAGATTTATCAGTTATGTAAGGTACATAATCCTTACCTGATACACCTCCATAGGCCTCTTTAGGTAATTTGTTACTCATTATGTTATCTTCCTTTCTATTTTTTTAATAAAATAATTTGTTCTTATATAGTGTTTAACATTTTTGCAAAAAAATTTATATTATTTTTGAAAAATTGGAAATAAATTTAAAAATAAAAAATATACAATAAAAAAATAAATTTTTGAAAGAAGAGAAAGAGGTAAATAATGCAAGTTGTAGAATATAATACGTGGAAGTTTATAGAAAAAGGAGCATAAAAATGAGAGAAGAAGCATTAGAAATATTATTTAAGTATTTAAAAACTGATTATATGTTAAAACATAGCTATGCAGTAGAAGCTGTAATGAGAGAACTGGCTAAAAGATTAGAGCCACAAAAGGAAGAAGAATGGGCAGTGGCAGGTCTTTTACATGATTTAGATTCGGATATTACTGGAAGGATACCTGGTGTTGTAAATGATGATCATGCTTTTAAAAGCGTTGAATTATTAAAAAAAGAAAAATTTGGAGATGAAAAATTATATAGAGCTATTCTTGGGCATCATGACAATAAGGGAGTAGTTAGGGAAAGTTTAATGGAAAAAGCTATATATGCAGTAGATCCTATAACAGGTTTCATAACAGCCATAGCTAAAAGCTATCCAGATAAAAGACTTACTAGCGTAAAAGCCAAGTCTGTTATAAAGAGAATGAAGGAAAAAAGATTTGCTGCTAATGCTAATAGAGATGCCATGAGAGCCATAGAACTTACGGGAATAGGTTTTGATGAGTTTGCAGAAATATCTTTAAATGCTATGCAAAATATTGCAGATATATTGGAAGAAGCAGAATAAATTTAGTATAAATATATATTTTAAAAAAAATCATTCCTTTGGAATGATTTTTTTGATTGAATATTATGTGCAATGTATATAAATATATAGTAAACTTTATATTACTATTAAATTTAGGAGGAATACATGATAAAAGAATTTGTAAAATATTATAAACCATATAAGAAACTTTTCTATATGGACTTATTAGCAGCATTACTATTTGCTATATGTAATTTAATATATCCAATGATTACAAGGGATATAATGAATGAGGTTGTACCAAATAAGGATTTAAAAATGATTATAATTTTTGGAGTTACCTTATTATTTATATTTATAATAAAGGCATTTTTAAATCACTTTATGCAATATTGGGGGCATGTGGTAGGTGTTAGGATGCAAGCTGATATGAGAAGTGAAGTGTTTACTCATCTTCAAAAACTGCCTAATTCATACTTTGATAATCATAAGACTGGAGTAACCATGTCTAGAATAGTTAATGATTTAATGGATATTTCTGAACTTGCTCACCATGGACCGGAGGATCTATTTATATCAATTGTTATGTTTATAGGTTCATTCATTATTTTATTAAATATAAACATACCACTTACCATAATAATTTTTGCTATATTACCTTTAGTAATAATATTTGCGGCAAGACAAAGAAAAAGAATGCAAAATGCTTTTATGGAAACGAGAGTAACTACAGGTGAAGTAAATGCTACACTAGAAAATTCTATAGCTGGAATGAAGGTAACAAAATCCTTTTGTAATGAAGAAGAAGAGCTAAATAAATTTAACGAAAGAAATAATATTTTTAAATCTGCGAGACAAACAGCTTATAGAGTTATGGCTGACTACTTCTCAGGAATGAATTTATTTATGGATTTATTAGAATTAGTAGCACTAGTTGCTGGAGGATATTTTACTTATTTAGGTGAAATTAATTTAGGCGATTTTGCAGCTTATATATTATATGTAAAAATGTTTATAGAGCCAATTAAAAAACTAATAAACTTTACAGAACAATATCAAAATGGTATGACTGGGTTTGAAAGATTTATGGAAATAATTGAAGAAGATGTGGAAAAGGAAGTAAAAAATCCTATGGAGTTAAAAGATATTAAAGGAAATATTGAAATAGATAATGTTTCATTTACCTATGAAGATAAAAAACAAGTATTGAAAAACCTAGATTTATCAATTGAAGCTGGTAAAACAGTAGCGTTAGTTGGACCGTCTGGAGGAGGGAAGACTACTCTTTGTAATCTTATACCTAGATTTTATGATTTTGAAGAAGGTGATATAAGAATCGATGGAAAAAGCATAAAAAATGTAAGCTTAAAGTCATTAAGAAAAAATATTGGAGTGGTTCAACAAGATGTATTTTTATTTACAGGAACTATAAAAGAAAATATATTATGTGCAAAACCAGATGCCAATGAGCAAGATATAATAGCTGCAGCTAAAAAAGCAAGAATACATGATTTTATTGAAAGTTTACCGCAAGGTTATGATACTTATATAGGAGAGCGTGGGGTCAAGTTATCAGGAGGACAAAAGCAAAGAATATCTATATGTAGGGTATTTTTAAAAAATCCTCCAATAATAATTCTTGATGAAGCTACATCTGCCCTTGATAATGTAACAGAAAGAGAAATTCAAAAATCTTTAGAAGAATTAAGCAAAGACAGAACTAATTTAATTGTAGCGCATAGACTATCTACCATAAAAAATGCTGATGAAATTGTAGTATTATCAGATAGTGGTATAGTTGAAAGAGGAACTCATAATGAGTTGATTAATAGTGGTGGGATTTATAGTAAATTGCATGTGAGTTGACAAATAAAAAGTCTGAATCTAAATTATTTTAGTTCAGACTTTTTATATTTAGCAATAAAAAACATGATAATGATAATTATTTTCATTTACAAAATAATATAATAATGATATTATTATATTAAATAAATCTCAAGGAGGAATAATTATGAATAATAAAATAAATATAATATTTTGGAGTGGAACAGGAAATACAGAATCTATGGCACAATCTATATTTGAAGGTAGCAAAAAAGGTGGAAATTCAAAATTATTAACTGTTGATAAAGCCACATTAGAAGATGTAAAAGAAGCAGACGTATTATTTTTAGGTTGTCCGTCTATGGGAGTGGAAGAATTAGAAGAAAGTGAGATGGAGCCATTTATGGAAAGTATCTCAAATGATATAAGCGATAAAAAGGTTGTTCTATTCGGTTCTTATGGATGGGGCGATGGAGAGTGGATGCAAGACTGGGAGCAAAGAATTAAAAATTGTGGAGGAATAATAATTGAAGAAAGTATAATATGTAATGAATCTCCAGAAGAAGATATTTTAAAACGATTAACATCTTTAGGTGAAAAATACTCTAATTAAATTAATGATTATGCAAAACCATATGCTTAACAAATAAGTATATGGTTTTTATTATTAGAGAATAATTACTTATAGATTTTTTTTATATAAATACATCTATTATAAGCAAAAATAATTTGACCATGTATTATTGGCAAAGATATAATACAAGTGCTACATATCATAATAATGGAGGAAGAAAACATGCAAAAAAAATTATTAAGTCTAGTTTGTTGTGCAACTTTATCAGCAATGCTTGTTGTGGGTTGTGCCAGTAATGAAAAAGATAAAACTAGTGAAGAAAATAACACAAAAGCAGTAGTAACAGAGGATGTAAAAAAATCATTAAAAGATGAGAAAACGATTATTGTAGATGCAAGAGGAAATGATGTATATAGCGGTTGGGCTATTGAAGGCGCATCTAGAGGTGGTCATATATCAGGATCTACAGATTTTTCAGCAGATTGGCTAGAATCTAAAGCAGATAATAAAGATGACTATTTAACAGATGCTATAGAAAATAAAAAATTAAAATCTTATGAAAATGTAATTGTATATGATACAAATGGAAAAGATGCAAGTAAAGTTGCAAATTATTTATCTTCTAGTGGAATTAAGAATGTATCAACTTATGATGCTAATGAATGGATTAAAGATAAATCCTTAGAACTAGAATCATATGAAAATTATGATATGTATGTTCCAACGGATGTGGTAAAAGAAATAGTAGATGGGAAAACTCCAGAAAACTTTACAGATAGTAAAGAAATAAAAATTGTAGATGTTAGATGGGGGAATGAAGAAGAATCAGGTTATTTAGAAGGTCATATACCATCTGCATTGCATATTAATACAGATGATTTTGAGACTCCAAAAGTATATGTTAATAATATAGAAGAGTGGAGATTAAATGATGATAAAAGCTTAGTAGACTTAGCTTTAAAAAACGGAATAACTTCTAAGGATTGTGTAATAGTAACAAGTCCAGAACCACTTGCAGCTTGTAGATATGCTGTTATACTTAAATATTTAGGTGTACAAGATGTTCGTGTAATGAGTGGTGGATTTGATGTGTGGAATGAAAAAGGGTATAAATTAGAAAAAGAGAGTGTAGAAGCAAAAGCTGAAAAGGATTTTGGAGTAGATGCACCAGCAAATCCAAATATGATAGATACAATAGACGAAACAAAAGAGTTCTTGAAAAAAGATGATTATACACTTGTAGATAATCGTACTTGGAATGAATATATAGGTAAAGAAAGTGGATATAGTTATCATAAAATAAAAGGACGTATAGAAGGTGCTGTATACGGATATGCAGGAAAAACTGATTCAAGTTCAATGGATTATTATAGAAATGCAAATAAAACAATGAGAAACGGATATGAAATATTATCTATGTGGAAAGATGACTGTAAAATAGATTTAAATAATCATTTAGCATTTATGTGTGGAAGTGGATGGAGAGCTGCTGAGACTTACTGGGATGCTATGGTAATGGGACTTGATAATACATCTTTATATTCAGATGGATGGATTGCATGGAGTAATGAAGGAAATCCATATGTAACAGGAGATCCTACAAAATAATATGAGTAAAAGAGTGAAAAAAATATTATATTATATTTTTACCTTTGTTCAAATTGCCATATTAATTGGACTAAAAGTAGTTCATAATTTATCTAGTAAAAAAGCAGGAGTAAATCATCATTTAAGATTTTATAAATCAAAATATAACAATGAAATTTTTACAAGTAGTAATGTATTTACTTTTAAAATAGTTGTTGGTATTATAATGATTTTATTACTAATAGCTTTAATTTATTATATTTTTAAAAAGAAAAAAGCTCATGTTTTATTGGATTTTACAATAAGTATTTTATGTTGTATTTTATTAATTTGGATGTTAATTAGTACAACACTTATGTCTTTATTAGTTTATCCATTTATGGTTTTAATTACAGGTTTAGAATTATTAATTGAAATGATTAAAATATTTTTAATAATATGATTGAAAGCTATGGAAAAAATGATTAACATTTTTCGCCATAGCTTTCTTTATTGATATAATTAATATAAAAAAATGAAAAAATTTGAAATAATGGGAATATTTTTTAATGATATTTATATTAATAAAATAATTGTGACAAAAAAATACATTTTTAAATTGACTACGATAACGATTTCTAGTATATTTTGTATGGGGGAGTAAAATTAGTTTTTACATTCCTAAAATATGTTTAGGCCATATTTAACATCTAGCGTTATGGTGAAAATTATATATGGTAAATAAACATTGAATATTTAGAAATTTCCAAATGCACCAGTCAAAAAACGCAATCATGCAGATAAGTAAATAAAGAGACACATTATTTAAGGCATAAGATTAATAGTGGCTAAGCAGTGGGAAATCTCTAATAAAAAACATAAATTATATTGGAGGTATTATATGGAAAACGCAGTAAAAACTAAAAAGAGATATCCTTTTGGCTTTTATGTATGTGCTTTATCTTTCACTCTTGAAAGAATGGCATATTATTCATCAAAATGGCTAATGGCGATATTTATAGTTGCTTCAGTAGCAAAAGGTGGATTAGGCTTAACTGATGCGGAAGGTGCAAAAATGACTGCAAACTTAGTTGCATTCACTTATTTAACACCAATACTTGGTGGATATATAGCAGATAGATGGATAAATCCTAGATTATGTGTTGTATTAGGGGCAATTATAATGGGACTTGGATATGTTTGTGGATGGCAATCGTCTGTTCAATCATCTCCAGCATTAGTATGGGGAATGATTGCTCTTGTAGCTATAGGAACTGGTTTATTCAAAGGAAACGTTTCAGCTATAAATGGTAAATTATTTGATGATCCAGATCAACTGGACTCTGCATTCTCAGTTCAATATTCATTTGTTAACATAGGTTCTTTCATAGGAACAACACTTGTTGCTTTTATACAAGTAAAATATGGATTTGGAGTTACTTTCTTAATATGTGGAGCTTTATTATTCGCAGATGCTGTTTGGTTAATGTTTGCTGGTAACGCTTCATGGGGTGAAATAGGTAAGAAGCCTTTCAAAGCTGGTGAACTAAAAGAATCTTCTAAGAAAGAAGAAGTTGATGTTCCACTTACAGGTAAAGAAAAGCAAAGAATTGCAGCTATCGTACTTGTAACAGTATTCTCGATAGTATTCTGGATAGTTTGGTATTTAACTTATATGCCAGTAATTTATCACTGGGGACCTGATGTTGAAACAGCTAACAAAGCTAACTGGGTTATTGGAAACTTTACTGTTCCATCTGCTTGGTTTGATTCATTAAACGCATTTATGTGTATAGCTCTTGGGCCAGTTCTTGGAGCTTATTGGACTAAACGTGCTAACTCACCAAAAGGTGACTTAAGTATGTTCAAGAAGACTGCTTTAGGTATGATACTACTTGGTGCATCATTCGTTGTTATGGCTCTTGCTGAAGTTGTAAGAGGAGATGGACAAGCTAACTTAATGTGGATAATAATGGTGGGTATATTAATGTCAGTTGGTGAAATGGTATTCTCACCACTTGGAAACTCATTTATATCTAAATTCTCTCCAGCTAAAGTTTTAGGACTTATGATGGGTGTTTGGCCATTTGCAGTTTTCATAGCTGGTAAATCTTATGGATACTTATATGAATTCTTATCAGGATACTCATTTGCTCCAGCTTATGGTGCAGTAGCTGCAATAGTTATAGTATGCGGTATAGTTCTTTGGTCAATGGATAAGAAATTAAGTACTCTTGTTGAAGATGAAAACGAACACGAAGCATTAAATGCATAATAAGTAAATATATACTTTTAAATAAAGTAGCCTCAACTTATGTTGAGGCTATTTTTATTTAAAAAGAACATTTTTAGATTAACATGAATATTATTTAATGTAGAAAAATGCTGAAATTTCTACATTAAATGATATTGTGGTGGTGAAAATTTTGCAAAACTTAGAAAATATAATTGTAAAACAAATTCCAGTTATTAATAATGAAAATATAGATAAAAGAGTGAATAACTTTTTAACTTCAGATAAAGAGTATATTCCAGATGGCATAAACATGATAAATGCACCATTTATGTGGAGTAAAGGAATTACAGGCAAAAATGTTAAAATTGCAGTAATTGATTCTGGATGTGATATAACTCATAAAGACTTGAAAAATAGAATAATAGGCGGTCGAAACTTTACTACTGAGGACAATGGTAATATAAATAAATATGAAGATTACAACGGACACGGGACTCATGTATGTGGAACAATCGCAGCGTCAAATAATAATTATGGAGTGACAGGTGTGGCTCCAGATGCTCAACTATTAATTTTAAAGGCTTTGGATAAAAACGGTTCAGGAAGTATGAAGAATATTATAGAAGCAATAAATTTTGCAATAAGTCAAAAAGTAGATATAATATCTATGTCTTTGGGCACATCTACAGACGTTTCTCAATTACATCTAGTTATAAAAAAAGCAGTTGATAGCAATATATTAGTTGTATGTGCAGCCGGTAATGAAGGAGACGGTAGTGGGAGTACAGATGAGCTTTCTTATCCAGCGGGATATAATGAAGTAATTAGCGTAGGAGCAGTTGACTTTTCCAAATCGGCTGCAAGATTTACCGATTCTAATAAGGAAGTAGATTTAGTAGCACCTGGAGTAAATATAATATCAACTTTCTTAAATGGACAATATGAAACTTTATCAGGAACTAGTATGGCAACGCCTCATGTGGCAGGATGTCTTGCTCTTTTAATAGAATGGTCTAAAAAAGAGTTCGGAAGAAAATTAAGTGAAGCGGAGTTATATGGTCAGTTAATAAAAAATACTAATACTCTACCGATATTAAGAACACTTCAAGGTAATGGATTATTATTTATGAACCCTAAAAATATTTTAAAATAAAATTGTAAATATATAAATTAGAAAGTAAAGGCTGCTAGAAGATTAATTTTGAAGGCAGCCTTGCATTGTTTAATATGAAAATAATATGTATTTACATTAAATGGAAATGATATAATTATATAAAAAGTAATTATTAAGGAAAAGAAGAAATGGGGTTTACTAATGATTGAGGTAAAAAATTTGAACAAATCTTTTGCTAGACAAGTAAAAGATAAGAATAATAAGAAAAAGTTTAAAACAAAAAAGGAAGAGTTTTTAGCAGTAAATAATTTATCTTTTAAAGTAGGGAATGGGGAAATTATTGGAATATTAGGACCAAACGGAGCAGGGAAAACTACACTACTTAGAATGCTTGGAGGAATTTTAACTCCATCTTCTGGACAAATTAAAATAGGTAACTATGATTATGAAGAAGATAAAAATGCAGCTAAAAAAGAAATTGGATATTTATCAGGAAATACAAAACTATATAATAGACTATCTCCTAGAGAACTTTTAACTACATTTGGAAGTCTATATGATATGTCAAAAGAAGAAATAGAAAAATCCATAGATAATATAACTAAGATTATGGATATGGAAAGTTTTATTGATAATAGAATAGAAAACTTGTCTACAGGGCAAACACAAAGAGCATCTATTGCAAGATGTCTTATACATAATCCAAACATATATATATTTGACGAGCCCACATTAGGCTTAGATGTAATAAGTAGTAAATCTATTATAGATTTTATGAAAAGAGAAAGAGATAGAGGTAAAACAGTATTGTATTCAACTCATTATATGGAGGAAGCGGAAATTCTATGTGATAAGATCTATATGATGCATAAGGGTGAATTTATAGCTGAGGGAAGTTGTGAAGAACTTAAGTCTAAATATAATACAAGTAGCCTTAGGGACATATTTATAAACTTAGCAAGTGAAAGGGGGAACTTAAATGAGGACTAAGATGGTAAAAGCAATTTTTAAGAAGGAAATGATAGATATTCTCAGAGATAAGAAAACTTTATTTATGGGAATTATACTTCCTTTAATTTTGTATCCTGTTCTTATGTTAATAATGTCTCAAATTATGACTATTTCCATGAATAGTATAGAAAATGAAGATATTAATATAGCCTTTGAAAAACATCCTAATAAAGCGTTGATATCTACAATTGAAAATTATACAGATGATAGTAGTGGACATATTAATATAGTGAATACTAATAACTATAAAAATGATTTGGAAGAAGGGGATATTGATGCATACATAGGAGTAGAAGGTAACATTAAAATAGAAAACTATAAAATATACATAAATTCATCAAAAGATAATTCTTCCAATGTAAATAGTAAACTAGAGAGAGTTTTTTCATCATACAAAGACAGAAAAGTTAAAAATAAAATAGAACAGTCTAATTTAGATGTTAAAGAAACTCTTGAGCCAGTGGGATATGAAACTGTTGATGTGGCTAAAAATGAAGAGCTAGCAGGGTTTGTACTAGGTCAAATACTGCCATTTATTTTGATTATGGGAGTACTTCTAGGGGCTATTTATCCAGCTATTGATTCTATGGCGGGAGAAAAAGAAAGAGGTACTTTAGAAACTTTATTTACATTACCTATTACTAATTTAGAACTTGTGATGGGTAAATATATGGCAGTATCTCTTTGCGCTATTGTAACTGCCGTACTAAATGTGGTATCAATATTATTGACATTAATATATATTTTAACAACAGGGGATATGACAGGTCAGCTATTTTCTCATAGTTTAAGTATTTCAAGTTTAGCAGCACCATTGTTTATTACAATGATTTGTGTTTGTTTATTTGCCATGGTAGTATCAGCAGTAAGTATGTGTGTTTGCTCTTTGGCAAAAAGTTTTAAAGATGCACAAAACTATATTACACCAGTTGTGTTTTTAGTGCTCATGCCTTCTTATGCATCAATGATACCAAACATGAACTTGGATAGAACTACTGCTGTAATACCTGTTGTAAACATATCTTTATTAATAAAAAGTGTACTTAACTTCCAATCTAACTTAGGGTTAATTGCGTTGGTTTTTATATCAAACTTTGCCTTTGTAATTTTGGCTGTTATTTTACTGTCAAAAATGTTTAATTCTGAAGAAATATTATTTGGAAGTGGAAAGAGTTTTTCATTCTTAGAAAAAAGAAGTGATATAAAAAAAGGTACAATACCAAGTGTAAGTGATGGGGTTGTTTTATATGCTTTTGGATTGGTGCTTTTAATTTATATAGGAAGTTATGTTCAGTTGAAATTTGGAATGACTGGTATAGCTTTGACACAACTTATAATTTTAGCCTTGCCACTTTTATTTGGTTACTATATAAAAAGTGATTTTAAAAAAGTATTTTCTTTTAAATTACCCAAGTCTAAACATTTAGTTGGAGCATTTAGTCTTTGGATTGGAACGTATTTAATTGTATTTGTAATAACAAATATAACTTTATATTATTTTCCCCAAAACCAAGAGATTGTAGAAGGATTAAATAATGCTTTATTTATGAAAGATAACTTACTTTTAAATATTTGCTTGGTAGCAGTTATGCCGGCAATTTGTGAAGAATTGTTTTTTAGAGGTTTCATACTAACATCTTTTAAACATAATAATAAGTCATACAAAGGAGCTATAATTGCTTCGGGAATCTTATTTGGAATGATGCATATGGATTTTATCAGAATTATACCTACATCAATTCTAGGAATGTCTTTTGCATATGCAGTATGTAAAACCAATTCCATTGGTGTAAGTATGTTTATGCACTTTATAAATAATGGATTTGCAGTTGTTGTAAGTCATATTTCTTCAAAGATGTTTGATAATATTGAGATGACTAAAGTTACTTACTTACAATTTAATCAATTACTCGTTTTTATAGCATTAAGCATTATATTTATAAGTATTGCTGTTTTCTTATTTAAAGAAAATAGAACTTTAAATGAAAATAATATAATTGAATAAAAAATATATAATAAGGTTGCTCATTTAGCAATCTTATTTTTATGCATTGATACAAAAGAATGATATAATATATAAAAATGACAAAAGGAGATAAGAAATTGTTGAGTATTAAAGAAATAGAATTTGATTTGAATAGATGCGAAGAAGTATTAAAAGAGAATGATTATATGGAGATAGTAATAGCCGTAGAAGAGCTACAAGATAAATATAGAAATAAGATGAATAATATATGTGAAAATGAAAATAATGTTGTCTGGAATTATAGCAAAAAAGATTTAGAAAAAATCAAAATATGTTTACTTAATTATAGGAGAGAAATGATTCAAAAAGAAAAATTAAAAAATATTGATGAAAAATTGAAAGATTTTAGAATAGCTATTAGAGAGAATGATGCAAAATATCAAGATGATTTAGAAGAAACAATTAACTTTATTAAAGAGGTGAGTAATAAAGATATAAACTTAGATGAAAAGTATGAAGAATTAAAGCTTTGTTTTGAATTATTAAAAAAAATGGATAGGAAAACTAGTATGTATATATTGGAGTTAATAGTCTTGCTAATAAAATTATGAACTAATTAAAATTGGCAGGAAGATATGAAGTTTGGGGAGTTTAGAAAAAGTTTATTTTCGCAGTAAGAATAAACAATAATTTATACTATTATCTTTATGGATGATATTCACTATAAAGTCAGAGAAGCGAAGGTATTATATATAAGAACTCTATTCTTAAAGTAACTGGGAGTGTAGATAGGTTTGTGTAAAAACAAACTTACCTACACTTTTTTAGTATTTAAAATTGGTAAGTTTGGAATAATATTCATATTAAAATTTATGGAGGTTTGTAAAATGAAAGATATAATTATTCCAGATATTGATTATCAAGCAGAGGTGAAAAAATGTAAGACAATGGAAGACATCGTTGGAAAAAATGGATTGATGCAAAAACTATTCAAGGATGTAATGCAACAACTTTTAGAGGCTGAAATGGAAGAACATCTAGGTAGAGAGAAATATGAAAGATCTGATAATAATGATACAAATTATCGAAATGGATATAGTTCAAAGACAATAAGTAGTAGTTTTGGTGATATTGGATTAGATGTTCCAAGAGATAGAAAATCAGAATTTGAACCGAAGGTTGTTAAGAAATATGAAACAGTATGTAATGAATTAGATAAAAAGATAATAGGTCTTTATGCTTGTGGAATGAGTGTGAGAGATATTCAATCTGAAATGGAAGAGCTATATGGTATAGATGTATCACCTTCAATGATTTCTAAGATAACAGATAAGGTTGTTGAGGCTGCCGCCGAATGGCAAAGTAGAACACTTGATGAAATTTATCCTATAGTATATATGGATGCTATGCATTTTAAAGTAAGAGATGATAATAAAATAGTATCTAAAGCTGCATACATTTGTATGGCCTTAGATATGAAAGGAAAAAAAGATATATTAGGTATTTGGATAGGTGAATCTGAAGGGGCAAAGTTCTGGCTATCAGTATGTAATGATTTAAAAAATAGAGGTTTAAATGATATATTAATAGCTTGCATGGATGGTTTAAAAGGCCTTCCAGAAGCAATAAAAACTGTATATCCAGATGTGAATATACAAACTTGCATAGTACATCAAATTAGAAATTCATTAAAATATATAGCATCAAAAGATCAAAAGGAATTTATGAAAGATTTAAAGAATGTGTATAGAGCATTCAATGAAGAAACTGCGCTTGCAAATTTAGATATTTTAAAAGATAAATGGTATAACAAGTATTCAGTTGTAATAGATTCTTGGTATAATAATTGGCCTAATTTAGCAACGTTTTTCGATTTTTCTGAAGATATTAGAAGAATCATATATACTACAAACTCACTAGAAGGTTTTAATAGACAGCTAAGAAAATATACAAAGGTTAGAACTGTATTTCCTACAGATGAGTCACTAAGAAAATCTCTGTATCTTTCTACTATGAAAATCATAGAAAAATGGACATCTCCAAATCAAAATTGGGCTACCACTTTAGCGCAGCTAACAATTAGATTTGAAGATAGAATTCCTAAAAAATATACAATCTAAAATTTTTTTGAAAATGGTAAATTTAGTGTATATTGTCCTAAATTAGACACATAATAAAAATGTATAAAATACCATTATTAGTATTCCAATCAAATAAAAAAATATTACTGGAATAAGTAATTTCCAGTAATATCAATTAATAAATAAGTCTATTTACACAAATCTATAGACATTCTCAAGTAACTTAAAAATGGCTACGATTTCATAATCATAGCCATTATAGTAAATCTAAATTATCGCTATTTAATTTTATTTTTATTTAGGGAATAAATAATTATATTTCTATACTTATTTTTTAACCAACATTTACCTTAATATCGTTGTATATCTTAAAATTTTCTTCATCTATATCATAAACTATAATATTTCCATCTCCCAAAACACCAGTATATATAACATTTCGGATACATGATACAATTTTTCTGACAGAAATATTATTAATTATAAATTCCATTTTAACTTTTGGAATTAAATCTTTATATAAACTGACATCGTTCAAAGATTTATCAATTTGTTCTTTTATACAATAATCAATAATTGGATTTGTTTTAATATTAAAGATTCCAATATCATTTAATGCAGAAGTTAAGTGAGAAATTTTATCTTTATTTAAAATAACAACAATTTTAGTTAATCGATCGTCTTTTATGGTATTTTCTATACTTCTCATATAATGAACTGGAACAGCCTTGTCCATAGAGACTTTACCATTGAAAGTTGGCATAAAATCTGCATAAGAACTTTCAAGACCGTGTTCCTCCAAATCAAGCCCTATAATTTCTTCTTCATAATCAACACGAAGACCAAGGGTTTTGTTTATTACTATAAATACAGTTAACATTGTTATACTAACCCAAGCTATCACAGCTACAACTCCAAGAGTTTGAATACCTAATAAATGTAGCCCACCACCATAAAATAATCCGCCATCTAGAGCAAAGACTCCTGTTAGTATAGTTCCTATGGCACCGCAACAACCATGAACAGCTATAGCGCCTACAGGATCATCTATTTTTAATTTTTTATCTATAAAATCTATGGCAAGGATTACTACTATACCAGCAATAAGACCTATGAAAAATGCTCCACTTGGTGATACCAGATCACAGCCTGCAGTTATGGCAACTAAACCACCAAGTGCTCCGTTTAAGGTCATATTAACACTTGGAGTTTTATATTTTATCCAAGTTATAACCATAACACAAGTTGCAGCAGCAGCAGCAGCTAAATTAGTAGTAACAAATATTGAAGACATAGCTAAAAGACTTTCATCTCCTGTGGCAGAAACTGTGGAACATCCATTAAAACCAAACCAACAAAACCATAATATAAATACTCCTAATGCACCAATAGGTAGATTATGACCGGCAATTTCTTTAGATTTGCCCTCTTTACTGTATTTCCCGATGCGAGGGCCTAATATTTTTGCTCCTATTAAAGCTGCCACACCGCCTACCATGTGTACTGCAGTAGATCCAGCAAAATCGTGAAATCCTATTTGAGATAACCATCCACCACCCCAAATCCAATGACCTGAGATAGGGTAAACTATTGCGCTTATTACAACACTATAAACGCAATAAGACGAAAATTTTGTTCTCTCGGCCATAGCGCCTGAAACTATTGTAGCAGCTGTAGCGCAGAATACAGTTTGAAAAATCAGAAATGCATAAGTTGGAAAAGTAGAGTCGTAATTTCCTCTTACGAATAAATCTGGCGTACCTATAAAACCACCTAAATCACCACCAAACATTATTCCAAAACCTAAAATCCAAAAGATTATTGATCCCAATGAAAAATCCATTAAATTTTTCATTATAATATTTCCTGCGTTTTTAGCTCTTGTAAATCCTGTTTCCACCATGGCAAATCCAGCTTGCATAAAGAATACAAGGGCAGCTCCAAGCAAAACCCATATTGTATCAAGTGATGAATACATATAAATACCTCCTTAAAAATAAAAAATAAGGCGTGTAATTAAACCTGTTTTTAGGTTAATATACACGCCTTTGTGCAAAATATTTTAATTATATACTAAATAATAAGTCTGCATAAGTAGGGAAGGGCCAAAATTTCTTACTAACTATTGTCTCTAATTCGTCTGCTATAGCACGAAGTTCTTGCATTTGTACTTTAATATTATCTTTATAAAATTCAGCATTTTCTTTAGGATTAGGGTAGTTCTTACTTTCTAATAATGATGTATTTAATTTTTCGATTTTAATATCTAAACAAGCATTTAAGGAAGAAAGCTTTTTAACTAAAGAAATTTCTAAACTACAATCAATATCAGAACTTAGTGATTTTTTATTTAAAGCAGTATCAGTTAAAGATTTAGAGTAAGCACATACTGATGGTATTATATCTTTTTTAGCCATATCTATCATTGTTAAAGCTTCAATATTTAAAGTCTTAGAATATTGTTCTAGTAAAATATCACATCTTGATTGAAGTTCTTCTTTTGTATAAATATTAAATTTTTCAAATAACTTAATATTTTGTTCGTCTACATAATGAGGAAGAACATCTACGGCAGTTTTAAAATTAGAAAGACCTCTTCTTTCAGCTTCAATAACCCATTCTTCTGCGTAGTTATTTCCGTTAAATATTATTCTTGAATGTTTTTTCATTGTATCTTTAATTATCTCAAAAATTGTATCGTCTATATTAGTGCTTTTTTCTAATATATTTGTATATTCATATAAACTGTTTGCTACAATAGTATTTAAAATAGTATTAGGACATGCGATGTTACAAGTAGAGCCAAGCATTCTAAATTCAAATTTATTACCAGTGAAGGCAAAAGGAGAAGTACGGTTTCTATCTGTTGTATCCTTCATGAAAGATGGAAGAACATCAACATCTATATCCATTCTGTTTAGTGCTTCTTCGCTATAAGGTGAATCATTTTCAATGCATCTTAGTATTTTCTTCAAATCAGAACCTATAAACATGGAAATTATAGCTGGAGGAGCTTCGTTGCCACCTAATCTATGATCATTTCCTGCGCTTGCTACTGATAATCGAAGTAGATCTTGGTATTCATCAACTGCTTTAATAATTGCAGATAAGAATAATAAGAAAGTTTTATTTTCATAAGGTTTTTTACCTGGTTCCAATAAATTTTTTCCTTTGTTAGTAGAAAGAGACCAGTTGTTATGTTTACCACTACCATTTACACCTGCAAAAGGCTTTTCGTGTAATAAACAAACAAGACCATGTTTATCCGCAATTGTTTTCATTAAGTCCATTGTAATTTGATTGTGATCTGTTGCTACATTGGTAACTGTAAAAATAGGAGCTAATTCATGTTGAGATGGTGCAACTTCGTTATGCTTAGTTTTTGATAAAACACCAAGTTTCCAAAGTTCCATATCTAATTCTTTCATAAATTCAGCAACTCTAGGTTTGATTGAACCAAAGTAATGATCTTCCATTTCTTGTCCTTTTGGAGGTTTTGCTCCAAATAAAGTTCTTTGGCAGAACTTTAAATCTATTCTTTTTTCAAATAGTTTTTTATCTATTAAGAAATATTCTTGTTCAGGACCAACTGTAGTTACAACTCTAGTTACGTCATTGTAGCCTAAAAGATTTAATAATCTTACTGCAGTTTTATCAAGAGCTTCCATAGATTTTAATAAAGGTGTTTTTTTGTCTAAGGATTGACCTGAATAAGAACAAAAAGCAGTTGGTATGCATAGAGTGGTATCTCTTATAAAAGCATAAGATGTTGGATCCCATACAGTATATCCTCTTGCTTCGAAAGTACTTCTAAGTCCTCCTGATGGAAAGGATGATCCATCAGGTTCTCCCTTTATTAATTCTTTGCCAGAAAACTCCATTATAATATTGCCGTCACTAGTTGGTGAAATGAAGCTATCGTGTTTTTCAGCAGTAATTTCTGTCATAGGTTGGAACCAATGAGTAAAATGAGTTGCCCCATTTTCTATTGCCCAATCTTTCATAGTATTTGCAACTACATTTGCAATTTTAATATCAAGTGGCTTACCTTGATGTATAGTATTTTTTAAAACTAAATATATATCCCTTGGCAATCTTTCCTTCATTACATTGTCATTGAATACTAAGCTCCCAAAAATTTTAGATAGTCTTTCCATAATGTATCCCCCTTTAGTATTATCAGAATATTGAATAAAAGTATAAAATTATTTCAAAATGAAGAAAGGCGCAGTAGGTAAAACTACCTACAGCGCCTTTGCTGTTTAATAATTATAGAATCTATTGTATGCATATTTTTGAAAAATGTCAACTAAAAATTAAAAAAAATTATTCTTTTTTATAGAGGTTTTTATTGGAAGATAAAATTTACAAAAAATATTTGACATATATTCTGATAAGAGGTAAAATCTTACTAAATAAAATGAAAATTCATAAATTAGTACAGAAAATAACTTTAAATTTTATGTGGAAGTAAGAGTATTTATAAAAGGGTGTGAAGCAAGGGTACTTTCATTCTTTTGTGAGTGACTCTTTTTTTAATTTGAAAAATGAAATTAATTGTTACAAACTTGCATTTTATTGAAATATTTCAAATAAAATTGTAAAAGGTTATTTTGATTTAAAGGGTGATTCTTATGGAAAATATTCTAATTGTATCTAGTTCTAATAAAAGTAAAGAACTATTAACTAATATTGCAAAGGAAAGTGGTGAGTATGACGTTTTAAACGTGGAAAATAGTTTTCAGTGTAGAGAAATAATAAAAAAAATGAACGTTGATTTAATAATAATTAACTCACCTTTAAGTGATGATTATGGAGAAAACTTAGCAATATTTGCAAATGAAAATACTAATAGTTCTATAATATTGATAGTTAAAAATAATTCGCCTAAAGAGAGTATATATAATGTTGAGAGTAAAGGAATTTATATAATGGAAAAACCATTAAATAAACTTATGCTTATTAATACAATTAATTCTTATATTATTCATAGAAGGCGATTTAATTCTATTATTAATGAAAATGAAAAGTTAAATAAAAAAATAAATGATATAAAGTTAATTGATAGAGCTAAATTAACTTTGATTCAATATTTAAAAATGAGCGAAGAAGAATCTCATAAATATATTGAAAAGCAAGCAATGGATTTAAGAATCACAAAGGTGGAAGTTGCAAAAAATATTTTGAAAATTTATGAATATTAAAATATATGTAGAGGGGGAAATAATAATATGACTAAATTTATATTTGTAACAGGTGGAGTAGTATCAGGTCTTGGTAAAGGTATAACTGCCGCATCTCTTGGGAGATTATTAAAAGCAAGAAATCTTAAGGTTATAGCACAAAAACTAGATCCTTATATAAATGTGGATCCAGGGACCATGAGTCCCTATCAACATGGTGAAGTTTTCGTAACAGAAGATGGAGCTGAAACTGACTTAGATTTAGGTCATTACGAGAGATTTATTGACGAAAATTTAAATCAGTACTCTAACTTAACTACAGGAAAAGTATATTGGAACGTACTTAACAAAGAAAGAAAAGGTGAGTACCTAGGAGAAACTGTCCAAGTCATACCTCATTTAACTAACGAAATAAAAAACTTTATTTACAGCGTAGGACAAAAAAGTGAAGCAGACGTTGTAATTACCGAAATAGGGGGAACAGTAGGAGATATTGAAAGTCAACCTTTTATGGAAGCCATAAGACAAGTGTCTCTAGAAGTAGGAAGAAACAACTGTCTATTTATACATGTAACTTTAGTACCTTATATTAAAAGCTCAGGTGAGCACAAATCTAAACCAACTCAACATTCTGTTAAGCAACTCCAATCTCTTGGAATCATGCCTAATATAATAGTAACACGTTCTGAACAACCCATTGATGAGTCTATCAAACAAAAAATATCGCTATTTTGTAATGTTAAAAAAGATTGTGTAATTGAAAATAAAACAATAGATGTATTATATGAAGTTCCAATAATGCTAGAGAAACAAGGATTTTGTGAAATTGTATGTAGAGAACTGGATATTAAATATGACAACTGTGATTTGAGTGAATGGAAGGAAATGCTTGAAAGAGTTAAAAATATAAATAAAACTGTGACTATTGCCCTTGTAGGAAAATATATTAAACTTCGTGATGCCTATTTATCAGTAGTAGAAGCATTGTCTCATGCAGGTTATGAAAATGAAGCAAATATAAAAGTAAAATGGGTAGATGCAGAAAGTGTTACTTATAACAGTGCAGATGAAATATTAAAAGATTGTGATGGAATTTTAGTGCCAGGAGGTTTTGGTGATAGAGGAATTGAGGGTATGATATGCGCTGCGAATTATGCAAGAGTTAACAATGTGCCTTATTTAGGAATATGCCTTGGAATGCAAATTGCTGTTATTGAATTTGCAAGAAATGTTTTAGGATTTAATAATGCCACTTCTACAGAATTTGATAAATTTACTAAATATCCGGTTATAGATTTAATGATAGACCAATATGGAAATATTCCACTTGGAGGAACTATGAGGCTGGGAGCATATCCATGTAAAATTAAATCAGGAACAATGATGGAAAAATCTTATAGCCAGCTAAATATAAGTGAAAGACATCGTCATAGATATGAATTTAACAACAAATATAGAGAAAACTTTATAAATGCAGGAATGATTATTGGAGGAACTTCTCCTGATGAGACTTTGGTAGAATCAGTGGAAATACCTAAGAATGATTTTTTTGTAGGAGTACAGTATCATCCAGAATTTAAAAGCAGACCTAATAGAGCAAATCCAATAATTAAAGGATTTATAAAGGCTACTGTTAAGTAATAATTGTAAAAAATGTAATATATTAAATAAAATTGGGAATTATAAAACCATATTATAGAAAGATATGGAGGTATAATTATGAAAGCTTATGTTGATGATGGTTTATGTATAGGATGCGGAACATGTCCAGAAGTATGTCCTGAGGTTTTTCATATGACTGATGATGGTATAGCTCATGCAATAGACACGGATATACCAGAAGATGTATTAGGAAATGCAAAAGAAGCTTGTGAAAGTTGCCCAGTAGATGCAATAGACATTGATGACTAGTAACTTATTAGCAAGGAGAGATAATTCGTTGCTAAAAGAGAAGATAAAATTTACTTAAATATATTATAAATAATGGTACACAGAAATAATTTAATATTATTTTGTGTACCATTATTGAATGTTTTAATTGTTAATGTTTATATATAAAAAAATATATAGATGAAATTGACAAAATAAAATGGTAGAGCTACACTTAAGTTAGTGGGTGTTATAAACTATACATTTAGTTTTAATGCCTTTTTTTATTTAGAAATGGTTGTGTATGCAACTATTTTGATATTAGGGGGAACAGAAGCGATGAATACTCAAAAAGAAGTTTTGAAAGAAAATAAAATGGGGGCTATGCCTATAAATAAATTGCTGATAACTATGTCGTTACCAATGATAATATCAATGTTAGTTCAAGCGCTTTATAATGTTGTGGATAGTATATTTGTATCTCAGATTAGTGAGAATGCATTATCAGCAGTATCTTTGGCATTTCCAATTCAAAGTTTTATGATATCATTTGGAGTTGGTACAGGTGTTGGGATAAATGCATTACTGTCTAGGTCTTTAGGAGAAAAGAACTTTAAAGAAGCTAATAATGCAGCCAATAATGGTATATTTTTAGCTATAATGAGTTATTTCTTATTTTTAATAATAGGAACTACATGTACTAGATATTTCTATGAATGTCAGACGAATATTAAAGAAATAGTAGAGGGAGGATATTCTTACTTAACGATATGCACCACTTGTTCTTTTGCTTTATTTGGGCAATTAGTATTTGAAAAGTTAATGCAATCTACAGGAAAAACATTTTATACTATGATTACTCAAGGAGTAGGAGCTATAACAAATATAATACTAGACCCTATATTAATATTTGGAATGTTCGGTTTACCTAGAATGGGAATAGCTGGGGCAGCTATTGCAACTGTGATAGGTCAAATTATAGGTATGAGTTTAGCTATTTATTTTAATATAACAAAAAATAAGGAGATAGATATTAAGATAAAAGGATTTAGACCAAATATTAATACTATAAAAGAAATTTATTCTGTAGGTATACCATCTATAATAATGGGTTCAACTGGTTCCATAATGAATTTTGGAATAAACAAAATTTTACTAGTTTTTACTTCAACAGCTACTGCAGTTTTTGGTGTATATTTTAAATTACAAAGTTTTATATTTATGCCTGTATTTGGTATTAATAATGGGATGGTTCCTGTAGTTTCTTATAATTATGGTGCTAGAAATAAGAATAGATTAATGAAGACAGTCTGGGTAAGTATAGCTTATTCAGTATCAATTATGTTAATAGGATTAGCCATATTTCAAATATTCCCAAGACAATTATTAAACATGTTTAATGCATCTTCTGATTTAATAACCATAGGAGTTCCTGCATTAAGAATAATAAGCTTAAGTTTTTTATTTGCAGGTTTTTGTATAATAGTTGGCTCAATGTTCCAAGCTTTAGGAAATGGAGTTATGAGTTTGATTGTATCAGTTGGAAGACAATTAGTTGTTTTGTTACCAGCAGCATTTTTATTATCAAAGACTGGAAATGTAAATAATGTGTGGTGGGCTTTTCCAATAGCTGAGGTAGCATCTGTTGTGTTAAGTTGTATAGGATTTAAGTATGTATATAATAAAGAAATTAAGCCACTTCAAAATAATGATGAAGATAATAAAATAAAGTATGTAAATATAGATGTAAGGAATAAATCAGTAGTAGAAAATAGATCAAATATTTAAAATAACAAAAACCTTGGTTTTAAATTTATAAAATCAAGGTTTTTTTGACAAAAGAGGTGAGTTATTTTTTATCATTTATAAAGTTTTCTATTTCATCTTCGTAATCATTATTATAAAATCTTCTACCATAAACAAATGACTCATCTAAAGTAATTTCAGCATTAGGAGATAGCGAAATAGGGAAAGGAATCAAGTAACCATCTTTGCAAAAAAGATCTATTACTTTTCGAGTTTCACCAATAATATCTTCTTTAGTACTAGTAGGTAAATCAATAACATTTTGAGCATCTATACCGCCCATAAAAATTACTTTGCCAGCATATTTTTTATTCCAAGTTTCTAAATCATTAATAGGTTGGGCTGGATCAATTATATCAGGACCAATTTCAAATATATCATCTATAATTCTATCTATCTTTCCACAAGAATGCATATTAAAATACACACCAATTTCATGAGCTTCATCAATAACTCTTTTAACATGAGGTTTTATAATTTTTCTCCAAATATCTGGATTAAAAAATAAATCTTTTTGACTTCCCCAATCATCTTGAAAGTGAACTGCATCAATATCATAATATCTCTTTAAGTATTTTATTTGTTCAATTTTAAAATCACATAGTTTTGAGAAAAATTCATTACAACTTTCTGGATCAGTTATTAAAGCACACAAAGCTTCTTCAAATCCCATTAAATCATGGAGTCTTTCGAATGGTCCGGATACCATCATGGCAATAAGAATTTTAGAGGGATCTTTATAAGGAACATCTTTTTTAGCACAACTTTCCCAGTCTATCTTAGATAAATCTGGCCACTTAATGACATCTTTCCAGTCACTAATATCTTCAAGTACTTTAGGTGCATCATAAGTAGGAACGGGCATCATTGGCATTGATGGTTCTTCTGTCCAATGAACACCAAACCAGTCATAACCTGTGCCACACCCTGGAGCTCTATCGCCTAAGGCACTTGGTAAAATCATTTGTAATAAACTGGGCTGATGAGGAACAAAATCAGGCTTTTCTTTATTTATCATTTTCATAAAGTTTTCTCGCTCTGTAATATGTTTCAAATTAATCACTCCTTAAATATAGACAAAATTATTAAATATAAGTATATAAAAAGAGTTGTTTAAAAGTTTACACATTTTGAAACAACTCTTTATATATTATGAATTATTTACTATAAAACTCTCTGCTTAATGTGTAAATTAGTTCATCAGTATTTACACTACGATTTGGATTCATATCAGCAAACCAAGTAATATATCTTCCGGTTTTGCCCACAGTATTTATTTTTTCTTCGATTAATTTTACTACTTCCTTATCAGATAATTCCGCTTCTGGCATAAAGATACTTATTTGACCAAGTCTATTGCCGTATTTTTCCATTATGGCAACTTTATCATTACATGAGTCTTGACCTTCCCAAAAATCAAATCCAGCTTCACAGAAGTTTTCTATTTGATTTTTAACGTTACCACAAGAGTGTAGGTTAACATAAAGTCCCATTTTGTGAGCTTCATCTGTTAATTTTTTATAATGAGGTAGTAAGATTTCTTTATATGTTTCAGGAGAGAAGAATGAACTTTTTTGTGTACCCATATCATCATGGAATGTGATTATATCTGCTCCATAAATATCTTTTGCAATTTTAAACAATTCTAAATGCCAATCAACTAATTTGTCATAAAAAGCATGAAGCGCTTCTGGCTCTTCTAATAAATAGCAAAAAGTATCTTCAAAACTTGTTAAGTCTGCAGTACGTTCAAATAATCCATTTACTATAACAAACATGGTAGCACGATCAGGACTTAATAAATCTTTGTAATTTTCTTCATAGTCTTTTTGCCAATCTATCTTACCTAAATCAGGAAATTCAAGTTCACTTTCCCATTCAGTTATATCGCTAAGTCTTCTAGTTCCAGGTTTAACCATAGCAGCATTTGTAAGTGGTTCATATTCCCACTCTATTCCCAACCAGTCCTTGCCACCTTTCCATCTAGCTAAAGCATCAGGCATAATTAATGGTTGTATTAAATTTAAATCATTTGGAATATTTGGTAACCAATGAGGTTTTTCTTTTCTACACATTCTAAGAAAGTTTTCCTTTGGAGTTATAGGAGTATTATATTTTCTTGATGGAAAGCCTGGCATTCCATAAATTCCAGGTAGTTGAGGGTATGATCCTACATTTTTTAGTTCTTTTTCTTTATTAAATGTATACTTGTTCATAATTTATTCCTCCAATATAAATTTTTATTTAATCAGAATTTAAATTCTGTATTTACTAGACTAATTTTTTTTATACTTATTTCTATATATTTTTAAAACTTTCACAGAGAAAATTATATATTCACGTGTATAAGGGTCATTTAAATCACAATTTAATTGTTCTTCAATTTTTTTTATTCTATAAATTAAAGTATTGCGATGAAGGAACAGTAGTTGAGAAGTTTTTGTTAAGGATCTTTCATTGGTTAGATAAGTGTACAGTGTGTCGATCTTATCGTTATTATTGTTTTTTATGTCTTTTTTCCAAAGTTTAATTATATCAGGATGGCATGAATATAAAATATCCTCAGTAAACTCAGACTCTATTATGAAGTTTAGAGCACAATTATAAAAATAAATAATATCATTTGATGTTTGATTCAAAAATTGAGACTTAAGAGTATAGAGTGGTTGATTATAATAAATATCAAGTCTATGAAGACCTACAAAACTATTGCTTACTGAAAGTTTTAAATTTGCTTCAGTTATCAGGGTGTTTAGCTCATTTAATATTTTGGCAAATGATATTTTACTTTCGTTAAGGATTACAATAAGATGATTATTTTTTATAAAGGCTTTACTATAACTTAGGTTTCGTTCTATTATACCGCAATACATTGTTAATAATGTTTTTGGAATAGGATCATTTTCTTTATATAAAATGCAAATTCTATATGTATCATCTTTGTCCCATTCAATATATTTAAGTTGAGTATTATAATCTTCCATATTAATATCTTCTTTATTTATTAAAGATAAGAAAATATTATATATTAATAATGATTTTTTTGATAAGACAAGAGTGCTAATATAAGGAGTAATTAGTGATACAATAGATTCTAATATTTGAGAGTCTCCACAATTTAAAAGTCGGTCTTTTTCTAAAATATTTATTCTTCCACAAAATAATTCGTTATAATAAATTGAAGAAGTTAGACAGTTACTTCTTAACTGATCAGATGTAAAATTACAAAATTTTGGTCCTTGTTCATAAAAAGAAGGTCCATATGTTGAAGTATCTCTTAGGTATTTTATAGCGTTTATAGAACTATAATTATATTTTTTTAAATGTTGCCATTCTAAATCCACATCATCTTCTCCATATTGTTGACTCATTGCAAGAACCTTACAATTAGCATCCATCAAAATTATAGGATTATTAAAAACACAGTAGCAATAATCTATTAGCTTATCAAAATCGTATTTAGATGCTGCATCAAAAATATTATCATACCAATCGTCATAAAAATCAAAAATAGATTGAATTATTTCGAAGGCTTGAGATATATTTATATCTTTGATTCTTATATAATTTCCTTCACCATTACATATCACATCGTTGCCTGATTGGAATATATGTACACAGTTCGTTGCATAAGCTCGCCTTGCACTTTTAAGAATGGCAGGTGCGTCACTTCTTATATTAATATCCAATTCAAAATTATTTAGCCTATTAGCTATCATCCACATACTTAATTTCATGATTTTTACCAACCTTCATATATGAAAATTTTATAATTGATTCAATAATAATTTCTGTTATTTAAAATATAGCATAGTTAGGAATGAAGGGGCAATAAAAGAGGTTGGTACAAAAGTACAAAAAAACAAATTTCCAGATTCGTATTTTTGTACTTTTGTACCCTAGATATGATATACAACTGGATTTATCATTTAAATAAATTAAGAAATAGGGAATGGTGATTATATGGAAGTCAAAAAAGATCTAATAATAGAATCAAAGCAACGCCCTAATTCATGGGGAAGATTGATGCAAGAAAAAAAAGATCCTATAGTAGGAAGACCAATTACTGCAAAGGAAAACTGGAAGAGAGTATTATCTGGAGAAAAACCTGTATGGATGCCCGCATGGTTATATGAAATTGATATGTGTTGGCCAGATGAAGTATTAGAACATCCTAAATATGAATATGACGGATTTGATTGGTTTGGTACTGAATGGGTGTGGGTTGAAATTGCAGGTGGAATGATGGTTAAACCTGGAACAAGAGTATTAAGTGACATAACAAAATGGAAAGAAGAAGTTGTATTTCCTGATTTAGATGCTATAGATTGGGAAAATGATGCAGCTGTAATAACTTCAAGATATGACGATGATAGAATGCATGTATTTCATTGTACAGAAGGAATTTTTGAAAGACTGCATGAATTAATGCCTTTTGAAGAAACACTAATCGCCATGATGGAGGAACCTGAATGTGTAAAAGAATTCTTTGAAGCTATGGTAAATTATAAAATTAAGCTACTTAGCAAAATATTTAAATATTATGCACCTATTGATATGGTCATATATGGAGATGATTGGGGAACTCAAAGATCAGGATTTTTCTCTAATAATATGTACAAAGAAATGATATATCCATATGCTAAAAAAGTTATTCAATTTATAAAAAGCCAAGGTAAATTTGTGGAATTACATTCTTGTGGTTTAAATCAACAATATATGCCTTTCTTTAAAGAGATGGGCATAGATATGTGGACACCACAAGCAATAAATGATTCAGATATGTTAAAGAAAACATATGGTGACGATTTTTGCTTCTGTTTTCCTGTTACAGGTTTAGATGACCCTAATATTACAGAAGAGAAAGCAAGACAAATAATAAGAGATTTTGTTGATAAATATGCACCAGGAGGAAGAACAATGGCTCAAATTATGGCACCTCCACATTTGATAAAACCATGTTTAGATGAATTGTATAATTATTCACTTCAATTTTATGCGAAGAAGAATTAAAAAATAAATAGGAGGTAATAATATGGAACACAAAAATGCTCAAAAAGGTAGTTTTATGTCAATTGTAGCTATAATGTCAATTGCATTGATGGCAATGGGGTTTGGTACAATAACCCCAGCAATGCAAAGTATAATACAGGCATATCCAGATGTGCCTTATACAACAATTATATATGTTTCAACATTGCCAACACTGACTTTACTTCCAGCGTCTTTGATAACAGGAGCTATAGCAGGTAAAAAAGTTAAATTTAAGACTTTAGCTTTATTAGGATCTGCTTTGTTTGTTTTATCTGGTTGTGCACCAGCAGTTATAAATAGTAATTTCACATATGTATTAATCTCAAGGGCAATATTTGGTATATCTTTGGGTATGATTGCGCCTTTAGGAAATGCAATAATATTTGGATTATACGAAGGAGATAAAAGGGCTAGCTTAGTTGGAACAGGAACATTAGTAATGAATTTAGGTGGTATATTACTTCAAATGTTGGGTGGAACATTAGCAGGAATACAATGGAATTATTGTTTCTGGGGCCATGCTTTAGGGATTGTATCATTTATAATAATACTTTTCTTTTTACCAGAGCCACCAAAAGCTGAAGAAAGTGTAGAAGAAAATAATGGTAGTAGAAAAGAGAAGTTAAGCGGAAAAGTATGGATAATAAGTATATTATTTGGTTTAATAAATATATTAAATTTTCCTACTATGATGAATATGTCAACAATATTAGTTGAACGTAATATAGGAAATACAGCTGTTGCAGCAACCGTATTATCATTATTTACAGTAGGTGGAATGATAGGTGGTGCAATATTCGGTAAAACATTTAAAGTAACTAAAAGATATGTAATAGCAGTTGGATGTGGTTTAATGGCAGTAGGGGTAATACTAGTAGTAATTGCACAAAATGTAGTTGTTATGATTACAGGAACAACATTGATGGGGATAGGATTCTCTATAATTATGCCATCAATATTTATGATAATAGGTATGATAGTATCACCATCACAAAATGCTTTTGCCATATCTTTAGCAACAGCTATTGGTAACTTTGCTGGCTTCCTTTCAACTTATTGGATTTATGCTGTAAAAGCTATAACAGGTGATGGGATTTATATACCAATAACTATAGAAGCAGTTATATTTGTTGTTGCAACAATAATCTTCTTATTTGTAAATCCACTACCAAAACCTAAACAAGTAGAAGAAACAAATTAAAAGTAAATTTAATAAGAAATAGTTTAATAAATATAAAGGGGTAAATAATAATGGATTTAAGAGAGAATGTTTTAAAAACAATAAAAAATGATAAACCAGACGCTTTTGTAAATGAGTGGGAACCTTTTAGACAAGTTTTCGATCCAATATTAGGGAAAATATTTAATGCTATACCAGGTAAGCAAATAAAAGATTATTGGGGAGTAACAGTATTTTGGGGAGAAAATGAGCCAGGACCTATGCCTATAATTAATGAGGAAACTAAAGTATGTCCTGATATAACTGAATGGAAAAAATATGTGAAAGCGCCTGATATAGCAAATTATGAATATGATTGGGAACCTGTAAAAGAAGAAGCAAGAAAAATACATGAAGAAGGCAAATATGTAATGGCATTAATGGCTACAGGTCTATTTGAACAATGCCATTATCTTATGGGGTTTGAAGATGCATTAGTTAACTTATTGATGGAGCCAGAATCAATGCATGAACTTATAGAATATATTACTGAATACAAGTTAACATATTTACAATTATTAATAGATAATCTTCAACCTGATGTAATAATGTTTCATGATGACTGGGGCTCAAAAAGAAGTTTATTTATGAATCCGAATACATGGAGAGAATTTTTTAAAGAACCATATAGAAGAATTTACGGCAAGATGAAAGAAAATAATATAATTGCAATGCATCATGCAGATAGCTATTGTCAACCTATAGTTAAAGACATGGTAGATGTAGGCATAGATATTTGGCAGGGTGTATTACCAGAAAATGATATACAACAAATTAAAAAAGATACTGATTATAAATTAACTCTAATGGGTGGTATTGATGCTTCTGTTGTTGATAAATTAAATATTGATGAAGATGTAGTAAGAAAGGAAGTTCAACGTGCTTGTGAAGAATATTCAGAGGGCGGGATGTATATACCTTGTTTAACATATGGTGGAGAAGGAAGTATATTCCCAGGCGTAAATGATATTATAATGGATGAAATAAATAAACTAAATGAAAAATATTTTTCTATAAAATGTAACTAAAGAATGAGTTTATAAGTAGAAGTATTTCTGACTTTACATGGATATCGTGCTAAATAAGTGCGATATCTTTTTTATTTCTAATTTATAAATGAAACACTATACTTATTTTTGATTTTTACTTCATATCGTAGAATAATTATTTTTAACAAAAAAATAATATTATATACTTGCTCAAATTTTCCTATTAATTGCTATTATAATAAGTAATATAACTAATATGAGGAGGGGGATTTGTGAAAATAGAGATGAGCATATTATATGATTTTTTAGCAAAAAAATATAATATTGAAACTAATATCAATAATTTTAATAAAAATCAGATAGATGGTTATTTATTTTTTACTGAAGATAAGTTGATGGAAAATTATGTGTATATAATAAAATCAAATCAATTAGAGCTTTATAATGAATATAAAATAAAAAATGAATTTTATTTGTATTGGAAGGCCAGAAAAAAATTATAAAAATAATTTATGTAATATAATATATGTGCCTTTTAAAATAGATATATTTGAATTATTTAATTTTTTGCAACTTATTTTTAATAAAATTAAATCGTGGGATGAAAAAATAACAAATATCATTTATTCAAGTATGGATGTGTCGAAAATATTTGAAGTTACAAAAGATATTTTACCATTCCATATGCAATTAATAGATAAAGATTTATTTGTAATAGCAAAAAGTGATGATTTATTTTTTAAAAAGTACCAAAAAATAGCACCTTTAGATGAAATAAATAAAATGATATTAGAAAAAGACTTTAAAGAAGCATATTCTATAGATGGAATATTTAATTACACTTTGAATGAGGAAAACTTTATTTGTTTTAATATATTTCAAAATGGAAAATATGAAGCTAGATTAATAGCATATGTAAATGGATTTGAGTTAAGTAAAGGCGATTATATTTTATTTCAAAATTTATGTAGCAGAATAGAAGAAATGTATCAGAGAAATTTACAAATGTTGAGAAATACAACTAACGAGGATGAATTTCATAGACTATTAAAGTCTCTTTTATTTAATAAGTTAGAATATAATAATTTCAATATTGATAATATACTAGAAGAATATAATTGGAAAAAAAATGATTTCTATCAAGTAATAAAAATTAATAAACTTATTAGTGATTCTATTTCTATATCATCCTTATACTTTTGTACATATTTAGAATTTTCTTACGATGGTACTTGTGCTATTGAATATGAAACTTCAATTATATGGGTTATAAATTATAATAAAGTTTCTAAAAAAATAAAAAATAACTTAAGACAAGAACTATCAACTATTTTGAGAGAAAATTTATGCAAAGCTGGAGTGAGTAACATATTTGATAATATTCTTGATTTAAATGCATATTTTAAGCAAGCAAATAGGGCACTTTTTATGGGGAACATAATTGATAAAAATTTATGGTGTTATAGGTTTGAAGACTACAAAGTAAAATATTTAATGAATCAATGTATAAGAGAATTTAATATAGAACAAATTGTGCCGCATGGATTACTGAGTTTAAAAAAATACGATACTGAAAATAATACAGAGTTATGTACAACATTGTATACTTTTATAAAAAATAAATTTAATGCTAGTAAAACAGCAGATGATTTATATATACATAGAAGTACATTATTAGCTAGATTGAATAAAATCAACTCGGTAAGTTACTTTGATTTAGATGATTTTAATATAGTACTGCATTTAATGATATCGTTCTATTTAATGAATGATATATAAAGAATTAGTACTACAAATTG
Organism: Terrisporobacter vanillatitrophus; assembly: GCF_051148895.1. Lineage (GTDB taxonomy): Bacteria > Bacillota > Clostridia > Peptostreptococcales > Peptostreptococcaceae > Terrisporobacter > Terrisporobacter vanillatitrophus. Next base: position 2,591,828 of record NZ_CP154625.1, on the reverse strand, counting down.
TAGTTTTTGAAGAACAAAAAAAGATTATTTTAAGCATATACCTATAACCTTCACTTATTTACAATTTAGGTAAGAAAATATATCTAAGGAGAGGTTAAAATGAATAATGTTAAATTTGAAGAAAATGAATTAAAAATTACAGGTTCGTGTACGAATGTATTTCAAATGCCAGGATTCTTGTATATGCCAAAACTAAATACTCCAATTACTCAAAAAGAAAACTTCGAAATGTTTTTAAATAAAAAAGTTCCTTATTGGATGCCTTTATACTCAGACATTCAATCAATGAGACCTAGAATTATGCCAGATAATGTAGTATGTGGCCTTGTTCAAGATGGAGAAGAAATACTAGGACCTAAAGATTTTAGTGGAAAAGGATGGTTTGATTTAGATTGGGTTTATGTAGAAACTGTAGGTGGAGCAACCGTAAAACCAGGAAATCCTAAGTTAAAAGATATTTCAAAGTGGAAAGAAGTTATTGAATTTCCAAATATAAGTTCTTATGACTGGGAAAATAGTGCAAAAGCAAATGAAAATTGGTTTGATAAAGATCGTTTGTTAGAATGTTGTATGCTTTGTGGATTTTGGGAGCGTTTAATTTCATTAATGGATGTAGAAAATGCAGCTATAGCGCTAATTGATGAAGATGAAAAAGAATATGTACATGATTTATTTGATAAGCTATGCGATTTATATGATAAAGTAATTGATAGATTTAAAACTTATTATAATCCAGATATAATTCTAATGCATGATGACTGGGGAACTCAAAATTCAACATTCTTTTCTTCAGATACTTTAAAAGAAATGATTTTACCATATATGAAGAGAATAGTTGATTCATGCCACAGAAGGGGAATGAAATTTCAGCTTCATAGTTGTGGTAAAATTGAAAAATTTGTCCCTTATATGGTGGAAATAGGAATAGATATGTGGTGGGGTCAGGATCTTAATGATATAGCTACTTTATCTGAAAAATATGGTGAAAATCTTGCAATGATAGTTATATCTCCAGTTATATTACCAACTATGAGTGATGAAGAAGTAAAACAATTAACTCAAGACTTTTTTAATAAATATAAAAATTTAAGAGTATTTGTACTATCTATGACATCAGATGAACGATTTTTAAAAGAATTGTATAAATTATCACGCCAATACTATAGTGATTTAAAAAATTATATATTTTAATTTAAGTTGAAAGAGCTATCACAGAGTTATGTATAATTAGGTACTGTGATAGCTACTTTTTTATTTATATATAATTGATTATTGTTGATAGTTAGAATAATCAAGGTTTGACATTTCTAAAATATTAAATGATATTGCAAAATAAAGAAGAGATTGTTTGTCATCAAAATCTATATTAATTAATTCTTTGATTTTTTGAATTCTATATAAAAATGTACTTCTATGTATGAAAAGGTCATTGGATGATTTTACTGCATTTAAGTTATTTTCTAAATAAATTCTTAATGTATTGTAGTAATCTGTATCATATTTTTTATCATGGTTTATAAGAGTAAGTATTTTTTTAGAGCAAACTAAATTAGATGGTAGCTCTTTTGTACAACATTCTACCAAATAAAAAGGAGCAATATCATCAAAATGATAAATCCATTTATACGGTTTATAACGTCTACCAATATTTAAGGCTATACATGCTTGTAAATAATTATATTTTAATTCAGATAAACCTATAAAAATATTACTAACACCAGCTTTTAAATAACTATCTCTAAGTAATACTACAAATTTGTTCATAACATCCTGTATTGTACCATTAAATTTAGTAAGATTTATAAATACAGCAATATCATTATTGTAAAAAATAGAACATGAATGAGGAATAAGCGATTCTATTTGTTTGCATATGGAGTTAATTGTTAGATTCTGTATATCTAATGCTCCGATTTTAATATTCATGCAGAAATATAAATGATTTGAAAACCAATAAAATTCGTTTAGCATTTGATTTATGAAAGTAGTATTTGTAATTTCATCAGATAAAACCTTATATAGAATATTATCTAAGGTATATCCCATATTAGTATCTATGGTATATAATTTTTTTATCATAAGATCTATATATGCGGAAAAAAACTCAAGTAAACTACTATCGCTAGGATAAAACTTATGTATATTTTCACATATAATTATTCGGTATATATATCTTCCATGATCAAATATATTTATACATAAGACGTCTAAACCAGCGTCATAACCAGGATATGTAAACACACCAATCGTATCTCTATGGTTATTGAACTCAGGATCCAGTTTTAGAATATTACTATCTCGATAAACCAAGTCATTATTAGATAAATGTTTTAGACTTGGATCTGTATCAATTATGCTAGAGTAGGAAATTAAAGAAAAATCTGCTGAAAAAATCGTGATTGGATTATTAAAAATTTCATAACTCCAGTCTAACATATCTTTTAAAGAGCTACCATTGTTTAATACTTCTTGTAAATTGTTTTCCCAATTATCATATATATCAAAAATTTTTTGAATTTCGTTGAATAAATAAAAGGAAGAAGTTTGCTCATTGAATTCAAGCACTTTGTATGAAGCTAGAAATGACTGATCTTTTATTTCACCAATACTTATGATAAAACAGTCAGTATTTATATTATTTGATGACGAAAAATTATTTCCAAAACCTATGTATACTTTATTATGTGTACTTTGAGTAGTATCTTTATAAAACATTGCTCTTTCTAATGTTAAGTCTGATGATAATGTTGAATTTTGTTTAAAATTAAAAGAATCTTTTAAATGTCTTCCTAAAATTTCTTGACTAATTTTCATAAAACACCTCCTTGACTATACCTTACTACATATTGTAGGAAATAACCTTTGTAATATCAATAATGTTGTAGCATTTATTTATGAAAATTGAGATGATACAATTATATTAGTAAATAGTTAGAAATGGAAATATATAAGTGGTTAGTTAGATTAGTTTATATGAATGAGTAAAATATATGATTAAATTTTTATTTATTAGAAATAGTTGGGGGGGATAAAAATGATTATAATAGGTGAAAAAATTAATGGTTCAATACCAGTTGTTGGGAAAGCTATAGAAGAAAGAGATGCACATTTTATAAGAAATAGAGCTAAAATTCAAACAGATTCTAATGCCACATATATTGATGTCTGCGCATCAGTAAAAGAAGAGATAGAAGTAGAGACTTTAAAATGGTTAATTGATTTAGTTCAGGAAGTTACTGATACTCCAATATGTGTTGATAGTCCAAGCCCTCGTTCTTGTATAGAAGCACTTAAGTTTTGTAATAAGCCAGGTTTAGTGAACTCAGTATCATTAGAAGGGGATAAAATAGATGTTATATTCCCTGTTATTGCTGATACAAAGTGGGAATGTGTTGCACTACTTTGTGATGATAGAGGGATACCAGACTCAGTAGAAAGAAGAATGGAAGTATTTGAAGCTATTATGGAAAAAGCAAAGGAATATAATATAGACCCATCTAGATTACACATAGATCCTTTAGTAGTTACATTAGCCACTGATGGAGAAGCATTAACTATGTTCGTAGAGTGCTGTAGGCAAATAAAAGAAAAATATCCAACTATACATATTACAAGTGGACTTAGTAATATTTCTTTTGGATTACCTGCTAGAAAAAATATTAACCAAGCATTTATGGTATTGGCAATGAATTCAGGTATGGATAGTGCTATAGTTGACCCTACAAATAGAGATATGTTAGGTATGATATATGCAGCAGATGCCTTACTTGAAAATGACGAATATTGCTTAGAATATATAGGAGCATATAGAGAAGGGCTTATTGGTAAATTAGCAGAAGTTAAAGCATAATTTTTACATATTTTTAGTTCACAATAAATACTACATAAAAGTGGTGTTTTAAATATAAGGGTTATAAATATAAATAAAATTTGGTTAAGGGGGAATTTTGGATGTCTAAAATTCAAGAAGTATCGAATGCAGTGCAATCAGGAAAGTCAAAAATAGTAGGAGGATTAGTACAAGAAGCATTAAATGAAGGCTTAGACCCAGTAGCAATACTTAACGAAGGTATGATAGATGCAATGAGTATAGTAGGTGAAAAATTTAAAAATAATGAAATATTTGTGCCTGAAATGCTTGTAGCTGCACGTGCTATGAAAAAGGGTGTGGAAGTATTAAAACCTCATCTTGCAGGAGATAATGCAGTATCTGCTGGTAAGCTAGTAATAGGGACAGTGGCAGGAGACTTACATGATATAGGTAAAAACTTAGTTGCTATGATGATGGAAAGTGCAGGATTTGAGGTTATAGACTTAGGGGTAGATGTTCCTGTAGAAAAATTTGTTGGTGCAACAAAAGAAAATGAAGATGTATCTATAGTTTGTGTATCAGCGTTGCTTACAACTACTATGCCAGCTATGAAAGATACAGTAAAAGCTCTTTTAGATTCAGATGTAAGAGATAGAATAAAGATAATGGTTGGAGGAGCTCCTATAACTCAAGGATTTGCTGATGAAATTGGAGCAGATGCTTATACTGAAGATGCAGCTTCTGCAGCTCAAGTTGCAAAATCATTTGTATCTAATACAATAGCTTCTTAATAAGTATGTAGAATCCTAAAATTTAATATAAACCCACGAATATGAGGAGTGCTTAATATTATAATAAGTGCTCCTTTATTCAATTTTTGTAGCGTTATTTGAAATATATAGGAGGTGGATTATTTGGTAGATTTAGGTTCAATTATAAAAAAAGCTTTAGATATGGGTTTTTCAGTTTCAGCTAAATTGGATTGCTCAACAATAAAACTCATGCCAGAAGTTAGGGAGATGTGTGCAGCTAATAAATGTAATCAGTACGATAAAAACTGGGCTTGTCCTCCAGGTTGTGGAAGTTTAGAAGAATGTGAAGAAAGAATAAAAAAATATAAGGTTGGAATAATTGTTCAAACTGTTGGAGAATTAGAGGACTCAATGGATTTTGAAAGTATGGTTGAAATAGAAAAAAAACATAAAAATCTTTTTCTTAAGTTTTCTGATGAACTAAAAGAAGAATATGATAATGTATTTTCTTTAGGAGTTGGAAGTTGTATAAAGTGCAAAATATGTACCTATCCAGATGAACCATGTAGATTTCCAAAAAACATATTATCTTCTATGGAAGCATATGGCATGTTAGTTAGCCAGGTTTGTATTGATAATAATGTAAAATATTATTATGGTCCAAATACATTGGCATATACGGGATGCTTTCTAATAGAATAGAATCGTACTAAATAAGAAGGTGGTAGTTTTATGGATTATAAATATAAATTATTAGTAAAAAATGAATTTGGAAAAGTTAAAGAAATTATAGCAAATAAAAATGAAAATTTATTGGATGTTCTTAAAACTAATGATATCACTATAGAAAATAGCTGTAATGGAAAAGGAAAGTGTGGAAAATGTAAGGTTAAAATAATAAGTAAAAACATTCCTTGTTCAAGTCAAGATACAAAACATATTAGTAAAGAGAAACTAGATGAAGGTTATAGATTGTCTTGCACATTAAAAATTAATAATGATTTGGAAATAATTATACCTTCAAGTAAAGATGATATGAAAGTTTTAATTGATGGAATAGAAGAAAAGCTAGAAGTTGATCCAATAATAAAAAAAGAAGATTTAACAATAGGTGAACCTTCATTAGATGATCAAAGAAGCAGTCATAAAAGACTGATGGATTCTTTAAATATTAATAACTTAGAGGTTGATATAAAGTTTTTAGCAAAGGTAGAGGAAATATTAAAAAATGAAAACTATAAGGTAACTGCAACTATTTATGATAATAAGTTATTGGATTTACAAGGACAAGATAAATCTAATGGTAGTTTTGGATTAGCTATAGATATAGGTACAACAACAATTGCTATGTATATGATAAATTTAGTTACTGGAGAAGATGTAGGTGTAATATCTCAAGTAAATAAACAAAGAAACTATGGAGCAGATATAATTTCAAGAATTAATTTCACAATGGAAAAAGATGATGGGTTAGACTGCTTACAAAAGAGCATTATTACTCAATTAAATAATATGATAGATATTTTGTGTGAAAATAACAATGTTAAACATGAACATATTTATAATGGGGTAATTGTAGGCAATACAACTATGATTCATTTATTACTTGGTTTACCATGTAAAAGTATTGCTCTTGCACCCTACATTCCTGTAACTACAGAAGAATTAAATATTGAATCTACTAAGCTAGGTATAAAAATAAATGGAATAATAAGCATAGTTCCAGGTATTGCAAGTTATGTAGGAAGTGATATAGTATCAGGAATATTATCTTCTAATTTAATGAATAATGATAAATATTCACTATTGCTAGATTTGGGAACTAATGGAGAAATGGCAATTGGTAATAAGGAAAAAATTATAACTTGTTCTACAGCAGCAGGACCAGCATTTGAAGGAACTAACATAAAATATGGTATTGGTGGAGTAAAAGGAGCAATTTGTAAAGTTGATTTAGGAAAAGATAGAATTTACGAAACTATTGGAGATGTTAATCCCATAGGAATATGTGGATCTGGAGTCTTAGATATTGTAGCTCAAATTCTAAAATATAATATTATGGATGAAACTGGAAGATTGTTAGATGAAGAAGAAATAGATGATGAAAAATTGAAATTACGTTTTGTTGATAATAGCATGAAAGAATTTATATTAGCACAAAATGAAGATAAAGATTTAATATCAATAACTCAAAAGGATATAAGGGAAGTTCAGCTGGCTAAGGCAGCAATAAGTGCAGGTATAGATATATTGTTGAAAGAAGCTAATTTAACATTTGATGATATAGAAAATGTGTACATTGGCGGTGGCTTTGGTAACTTTATGAATGTACAAAGTTGTCTAGAAATAGGTATGATACCTAAAGAATTAAAGGGCAAAATTATGTCTATTGGTAATTGTGCAGGATTTGGTGCTAAAAAAATTTTATTATCACAGGGACAAAGAAAAAAAGCTAATGAGATAATAGATAAATGCACATATATAGAGTTATCTAAAAGACAAGATTTTCAAGAATATTTTGTAGATGGAATGATATTTGAATAAAGTAACCTTATTAGTAAAAAATATGGTGCTACACTTTTTAGTATAACACCATATTTTTTTATATTGATGTATAGAATTTACAAAACTATGGAATCTTCCGTAATTTTGTACGATGGCTCATTTTCAGAATTTAACTTTTTCTTTCTAAAAAAGTTAAATAATAATGATAAAGCAATAACTAAACAAACAAATTCAGATACTGCAGTTGTAATCCATATGGCATTACCACCAAATATTGTAGTCAATAAGAATAAACTTATTGTTACTAATACTAAGCTTCTTCCAAGACAAATTATAGAAGAATATATAGGTTGTTCTATGGCTACAAAAAATCCAGAAATAATTAAATTGAATCCTACGAATAAGAAAGAAATTGAATATAACTTAAATACATAAACTGTTGGATTAAATAACTGAGTTTCCTCAGGATTAATAAATAAACTTGTAATATTGCCTGCAAATAAAATTGATGAGATAAATACTGCTGCAGAAGTTATTAAAATAGTTTTAAGTCCCATTTTTAATAAATGATTTACCTTATCTATTTGTCCTGCACCAAAGTAGAAACTTATTAAAGGTTGAACACCCTGAGTTATTCCAATCATAGTCATTAATATAAGTGTATTAACATAGCAAATTACGCTATAAGATATTAATGCATCTTGACCTATTAATCTTATTAATGTTTGGTTAAATAAGATTGTAACTATTCCCACACTTAATTCTGAAGTACAATCAGGGAAACCTAAGCAAATTATTCTCTTAATAGTATCAAAGTTAAATCTGAATTTAACAAATCTTAAAGTCGATCTTTCTCTTAAGAAATGACTTAAGAAAAATACAGTTGAAAGCACTTGAGCTATACCAGTGGCAAAGGCAGCACCTTTTACACCATATCCAAGCACTATAACAAAAATATAATCTAAAACTATATTTGCTATAGCTGAAATTACAACACCAATAGTTGCTAAGAATGGAAATCCATCAGCTTTTACAATAACTTCTAAAGAATAAGAAACAATAAAGAATATGTTAAATAATGAAATTATAAATAAGTAATCCTTAACATAACCTATAGTATCTGGAGTTGCACCTAAAATTTTAGCTAAATAATCAAGACATAAAATAGATGTAACTGTTATAATAATTGCAATAATTGTAATAGTAAATAAATTAATTGAAAAAGCTTTATTTGCTTTTTCTAAATCTTTTTTTCCAAGATACATGGCTATAATTGTAGAAGCACCTGTAGAAAATAATACAGAAATGGCAAATATAAAATTAATAAATGGCATAGAAATATTTACTGAAGCTAGAGCTAATTCTCCAACACCCTTACTGACAAATATTCCATCAACTATTGTATATAATGAGAAAACCCACATGGCAACAACAGAAGGTCCCAAGTACCTTAGAAATTGTTTAAATAAGTTTTTTGTCATTGTATCACTCCTTATATTTATATCTTAATCCTTGGTACAATACCAAGGTCAATAAAAATCAATAAATATTTTTTAAATTTATTGAAAAAATTTTTTCTTTGTGAAATAATATATTTCAGTATGTATTAAAAAAGGAGCAAAAATGAAAAATTATTACAAAATTGGAGAAATATCTGAAATGTATGACATGAGTAGAGATTCACTTATGTATTATGAAAAAATAGGAATAATAAAACCTACTAGAGACGACAATGGATATAGGCTTTACAGTGTTTCTGATATTTGGCGACTGAATTTAATAAAAGAATTAAAAAGTTTAGGCTTCTCTTTTAAAATGATCAAAGAGTATTTAGAAAATAGGGATTTGAATTCTACTAATAAATTACTTCAAAACGGCATAACTTTACTAGACGACCAAATACTGAAACTATTAAAACAAAAAGAAAATATGAGAAAAAGAATGGAATCTATAGAAAATACTTCAAAGAATTCAAACTTAAACAGTGTAGAATTATCTTATTTAAAAAGAAGAAAAGGCCTAATATTAAATGGTGAAATTAAAAGAGATGAGGATTTTGATTTATTAATACAAAAACTTCAAAAAGATCATAATAATAAATTTGGTATTCTAGGAAATAATAATATAGGGTCTGTATTTAAGATGGACTCACTTAAAAATGGAATAACTACAGATTTTGATTCCGTATTTTGTTTACTAAAAGATAATGTGAAAGACTACAACATAGTATTTGAGGAAGGTTATTATGTAACTTTAACTTATAGTGGAGATTATGTAAATAACAAAGAGCATATACAGAATATGTTTGACTTTATTGAGGAAAATAAATTAATAATAACAGGTAATCCAATGGAAATCTACAAGATAGACATACATGAAACGGAAAATAAAGATGAGTTTATCACAGAAATTCAAATACCAATTAAATGTTAAAAAGGATGTCACCCTAAAAATGTGGCATCCTTTTTAATTATCAAAAACATTTAGAATATAAAATGAAATCATAAGATACAATCTAGTATCGTAATCATCTAAATCAATATTACTTATTTCAAATATTTTTGTTAATCTTGAGATGAGTGTTGTTCTATGAATAAAAAGAGCATTGGCAGCATGTGAAGTGTTATACTTATGAAAAATCAAAGCATAAAGTGTTTTATAATACTCTGTATTTTTTTGAGTATCATACTCTCGAAGTTTTAATAAACCATCATGACATATTTGTAAAGGTGTAAATTCTCCTAGGGACTTTAACATCATATAATGTAGTGCATAATCTTTAAAATGATGACACCAAATTGTTTCATTAAGCATTTCTCCAACAGATAGTGCAATCTCAGCTTGTCTATAATAAGTAGGTAGAGAGGTAAATGAATTGAAAGGATTACTAATTCCAGCTTTACATAAACTTTCTCTCAATAAATAAGGTAATTCTTGCTGTAAGTTTTCTTTTGAATTTTTACACTTACTTTGATTAATCACTAAAACTATTCCACTAGATGTACAAATACCGCATGAATTTTCAATTCTTAATTCTAGCTGATGAGAAAAATATGATCCAAACCAATTTACTTCACTATTTTTTATAAATTTAATAAAGATGACTATATAAGTATTATTTATTTTCCAGCCTAATTTATTTAATTGAAATTCTAAATCGAAATTATCAATACTCTTATTTGAGAACAAAAAATCCTCTATAAGATAATGTAATTGGGGATTAGAGTTAGATTTATAAGCAGTATAATTATAATGAATATATATCTTTTCTAAAAACTTAGCAAAAAAAGTAAAAATAAACTTTTTAGAAGATAAATATTCTTCTGAATTTACAATACATACAAGTCTTGCTTTGTAGATATTATTTATTTTTATATTAAAAAATAATATTATTGAGTCATCAGAAGATGATTTATAGATTAATACATCTTCATCACTTGAGTTTAGATTAAAATCTGTTTCTAATTTTATGTTGTTTGCAATGGATAGAGGGATTGTATTAGGATTTTCTTCAAAAACATTAGTATCACTACTATATGCTTTATTATAAGCAATATAATTTAAATCTTTATCTATTAAATACATGGGATCTAAAAAAATAGTATCACTAATTGTAAAAATATCTTGTATATTTAAATGCTTATAGGCAATATCGTTTATACGACTATCCCATTGATTATATTTTGCAAAAATTAGAACTAAATCATTAAAGATATGGTAAATGCTAGCTTGATTTTCTATAATTATTAAATCTAGTTTTTTATATTTATCTAGTTGATGAGGAATACCTATGCAAACTGCTGTATTATTTTTATATTTTACAAAATTATTTATGTTTTCACATGTAATAACGTAAATATAATCCGTATCTATAGTTTGATTGTCATATATTAAAGGTGAAATAATTTCTTTATCAATAAATTTATCTTTGTTTCTTTTTAAATTATAATGATAAGATAATTCTTCGAATATAATGCTGGAACATAATTTCATATTTAAATCCTCCAAATAATTATTACACTACAAATTGTAGTGTAATAATTAGAAATTATCAAGATTATAAGCATTTACCATGGCTATTATAGTTTGTACAATTAATAATATAAAGAGTTATTTATACATTATAAAATTTTTAAAAAAATATTTAGGAGGATATTATGTTAAGTAAAAAACAAAATTTATTAGAAACTATACGTGGTGGAAATCCAGATCGTTATGTAAATCAGTACGAAGCTTTTCAAATGCAAATGGCAACACCTTTAGATATTAAACACCCATCATTTCTACAACCTGGTCAAACAATAAAAGATCCTTGGGGAATTACATTTACTTGGCCAGAAGGCACACCAGGACAATTTCCTGTTCACAATGCTGAAACATTAGTAGTAAAAGATATTACTAGATGGAAAGATTATGTTAAAATGCCTAGCCTTGATTTTAGTGAAGAAGAATGGAAACCTTTTGTAGAGGTTGCAAACCAAGTGGATAGAGATGAGTATTTTGTGACAGGAACAAAATTTTCTGGATTATTTGAAATGTGCCATTATCTTTTAGGAATAGAAGAATGTTTAATTAACTTTTATGAAGAACCAGAAGCTATGCATGAGCTAATTGATTATTTAACAGAATATGAATTAAAACATGCAGAACAAATATGTAAACATTATAAGATTGATGCATTATTTCATCATGATGATTGGGGAACTCAAAAATCAACATTCATGTCAAGAGATATGTTTAGAGAATTTTTCTTAGATAGCTATAAGAAAATTTATAAATACTATAAAGACCATGGTGTAGAAGTGATAGTACATCATAGTGATTGTTATTGTGAGACACTTGTACCAGAAATGATAGAAATGGGAATTGATATTTGGCAAGGCGCAATGTCTACAAATAATATACCAAAGATAATAGAAGAATATGGTAATAAAATTACTATAATGGGTGGCTTAGATAATGGTAAGATAGATAGAGTAGATTGGACTAAGGAAAAAGTTTTAGCTGAAACTGAAAAAATGTGTAATTTATGTGGTACAAAATACTTTATACCTTCTTCTACAATAGGGCTAGCAATTAGTATTTATGATGGTGTTTATGATGCTGTAACTGAATCCATAGATATCATGAGCAAAAAAATGTTTAAATAAATTAAAGATGAAAAAGTAGATATGGTGTACCTCACCCTAATTATTGGATTAAAACTCTAGTGATTAGGGTGTTTTGCATGAGAAAATATGATTATATTATTATGGTAAAAAAATAAAATATTAAAGAATCTCTGTAATATATAGTCTAGCTAAAATACTATTATACAAATATGAAGACTAACCTATGCATACTGAAAAAATGAATTAAACTTGTATGAAATAATAAGTAAAAAATCTTCTTATATAAGGAATAATCCAAATAAAAAGTATAAAAATTTATATCTATTTTATGTTTACAAAATTTTAGTTTTAAAAGATATTGTATATTATTAACTATTAAGCCTTAATGCTGTCGATATAAATAGATATTTTGTATGATAATAATAAGTGAAGCCTTTCAGTTGGATTTTTTAGATCTATATTAGTTAATTCTATAATTTTATTAATTCTATAAATTAAAGTATTTCTATGAATAAATAAACTTCTAGAAGTTTCTATAATGCTACAGTTATTTAAAAGGTATGAATAAAGAGTGTCATAATAAGAAGTATTGTTTTTATAGTCATATTTTCTTAAGTAATTAATAGCATCATTCAAAAAAGTATCTATTGAGATGGAATTATGACAAATATGAAGCATATGATACAGTGAATAATCACTATAAAGTAATAAACTATGATTATCATTAAAAATTTTACCTAGCATTAACGTAGCATTAGCTTGAATATAATATTTGGATGAGTTTTCAAACCCATGATATAAGTCACTAAGACCGCCTTGAAGTTTATATTTATCTAGGCAAGTTTTTAAATCTCTTTTTAAAATAAGTATATTCGTTAATATTATTAATGGGAAAAATTGACACAATACTATTGTTATAAATTATGAGTTTACCATTATTTAAATATTCTAGTCTGTTTGCAAATGATTCTGATAAAAGTTTATTATTTAGAGTAATATTTATTTTAAAGATACAGTATTGGCTATTTATATGTAAGCTTAAAAGATTTAACGCCTTGAAATATAAGAGGCAATAACTGATATTGTATTAAAATAGTTATTGCCTCCATATTTAATATTTTATATTTATATTTTAGCTAACCTTTCACTTGTAATATAGGCAGAAATTCTTTTACGCTTACAAAACTTCTAGATTAAAGTATTATAAATACATTTAAGAAGTAGTAAAAAAGCAAATTTTGAGCAAGGTCGTTGCCTGAAATTTCATGGTGCCCACGCAGTGGCTTAAGCGAAGCGAATAGGTTTTAACCAACTTTACTTGGACAGCTACTACAACTGTTACATGATGTATTACTTTTATCAGTATATTTTGCTTTTGATATTAATTGTGTCATGGTTCCCATTGGACAATAAACACACCAAGATTTTGGTTTATATAATAACATTGTTATTACTCCTAGGACTGTTGATGTTAACATCATACTATAGAATCCGAAGGCAAATTGAGCAACCCATGGAGTTACCATACTAGTATTAGTCCATGCCCAAGGCACTTTAAATGTCCAAATTAATTGTACAACTTCTTTTAAGCCTCTTGTTTCATTAAATACTAAATAAGTGTTACATAACATAACTACAAACATAATAATAAAGAATGTTAAAAATCCATATCTAAACCACTTACTTCTTAAAAATTTAGGAATATCTCTATGTTTTGATAATTTTAACTTATTTCCCATTAGATCTAATAATTGTCCCCTGCCACAGTAAATATTGCAATAAGTTTTACCGTGACCAGATAGAGATATTATTAAAGGTATTAAGAAACATAATAAACCTATCCAAGCGAATAGTATGTTAAAGAATCCTAAGGCTAAATATATGAGACTTAATATCCACATATAATCGGTGAATTTCTTTTTCTTTTTATTCATAATTATTCTTCTACCTCCACTTTTTCTATATTTATAACCGACGCAGGGCATGATTTTGCACACTTTCCACATCCTATACATTTATCTAAGTTTATATCTGCAAAGACACCTTGCTCTATGTGTATTAAATTAAAAGGAGATACTTTTACACAACTACACAGTAATCTTTATCTATAATTGCTTTTCTTTTTACTTTTGCCATTTAAATTTCCTCCTCAATGATATAAAAGTATTATAATATTTTTATATATGAAATACAGTGGTAAAGTCACTTTGAAAAATTTGTGTAGATTGTATATTAAAAAATAAAATTCAGAAAATTCCAAAAAATAAGTTGACATTAAATAAGAACATGCATATAATTACTGATATAAATTGAAATTAATAAATTTAAAAGCTTTGACGGAGACAAAAATACTTGTTCTAATTAATTACAGAGAGCCAATGTTGCTGAGAATTGGTGTTAATTTAAGTATATAATGATCACTCCCAGTTTTCATATTGAAAAGTTTTCTTAGTAAATATGAACGTATGCTAGCGTTACTTAGCTATAGTTAAGATTAGCTCTGACTAGAATAAATGAGAGATAACCTGTATATTTTTTAAGGTTATAAATAAGGTGGTACCGCGAAATATAACTTTCGTCCTTATAAGCAAATAAATGTTGCTTATAATGGCGGAAGTTTTTTTATTTTCTATATTTACCTATTTTTATACTATATAAGATATAAAGTTTAAATATATATACCCATATATACACCTATATAGATATATAGAAAAGGTAGTTCCCCTTGTTCTTGTTCCAAAAGGAGGCATTCTATATCTAAACCACTCTTTCATAAATTAGCAAGTCAAATATATATTCCTTTATCAGTAAAATTCATTGAAAGTTATGCTTTTGGAACTTGTTCAAAACTAGAAATAATTACAATACCTTCTAGTGTAACTAATCTTGGTGATTATGTATTTGCACTATGTCTGAAAGCTTATGCAAGTGTACAAATCAGTTAATGGTGTGGTGTAGGAGTTAGTACTTTCTGATGTTATACTAAATAGTACTATAACTGAAACTTTATCAAGATCTATGGTAGTTTATAAAGATAAGTTATATGTGGTAACAAGTTAAGAAACTGGGGTTCAAGTATGTAGAACTAATAAAGAAGAGCTATAAAAGGATATAATTGCTATCATTTGTAGAAATTTTTATAGTAATAATTTCTTATATTAATATAAAAAAACTAATTATATTAATACGAAAACAAATATCGCAATATTCTTAAAATTGTCTAAGAAAATATAAAAAGGGGGAGATGAGAAATTGAGTAAGTTAACTGAAATAAGATGGCACGGTCGTGGGGGACAAGGTGCTAAAACAGCTTCATTGCTGCTTGCTGATGTGGCATTTAGTACAGGAAAGTATGTTCAAGGATTTCCTGAATATGGACCAGAGAGAATGGGAGCACCAATTACTGCTTACAATAGAATAAGTGAAAATAAAATTAGGGTTCACTCAAATATTTATTATCCAGATTATGTAGTAGTAGTGGATGAAAGCTTACTTGACTCTGTAGATGTAACCAATGGACTTAAGGAAGATGGAGCAATAGTGGTTAATACAGCCAAGTCTAAGGAAGAAATAAGACAGAAACTAAGAGGATTTGGGGGAAATGTTTATACTATTGATGCAAGAAAAGTTTCTATGGAAGCTCTTGGAAAATACTTCCCAAATACACCAATGCTTGCAGCTATCGTAAAGGTTAGCAATATTATGCCTATTGATGTATTTATAAATGAAATGAAAGAATCCTTTGGACATAAATTTAAATCTAAACCTGAAGTGATAAAAGGAAATTTAATAGCCTTAGAGTTAGCATTGCAGGAGGTAAAATAGATGAGAGTTAAAGAGAAATATAATGAAAATGTATCTTGGAAAGATATTTCCATAGGAGGACATATATGTGGAGGAGGGACTTCTAGAGAATTTAATACGGGAGAGTGGAGAGTAGATACTCCAAAGTTTGATATTGATAAATGTACACAATGTTTACTTTGTGTGCCAATATGCCCTGATAGTTCAATTCCTGTTGTAGATAAAAAAAGACAAGACTTTGATTTTGAGCATTGTAAAGGTTGTGGAATTTGTGCAAAAGTATGTCCCAAAAATGCTATAGAAATGTTAAGGGGGGAAAAATAAATGGCTATAAGAGAAAGATTATCTGGTAATGAGGCAATAGCCATTGCTATGAGACAAGTAAATCCTGATGTAATGCCTGCATTTCCAATCACACCATCAACAGAAATACCTCAATATTTTTCAAGTTATGTTGCTAATGGTCAAGTGGATACAATATTTGTTCCAGTGGAAAGTGAGCATTCTGCCATGAGTGCTTGTATAGGAAGTGAAGCTGCTGGAGCAAGAACTATTACTGCCACTTCTTCTGCAGGTTTTGCGTATATGTGGGAAATGCTAGGAATTGCTGCATCATATAGACTTCCAATAAATTTGGCTTTAGTAAATAGAGCTTTAACAGGACCTATAAATATAAACTGTGACCACTCTGACGGAATGGGAGCAAGGGACTGTGGTTGGATACAAATTTATTCTGAGAATAATCAAGAAGCTTATGATAATTACATTCAGTCTTTTAGAATTGCTGAACATGAAGACGTAAGACTTCCTATTATGATATGTCAAGATGGTTTTATTACTTCTCATGGAGTGGAAAATATAGAATTATTAGAAGATGAAGAAGTAAGAAATTTTGTGGGAGAATATAATCCAGATAATTCTCTTTTAAATTCTGATATGCCTTTTGCCGTTGGTTCTTATGGAAATCCCTCATATTATATGGAGGCGAAAAGATCTCAAGCAGAGGGAATAAATAAAACAAAAGAAGTAGCCATAGAAGTTGCAAAAGAATATGAAAAATTAAGTGGTAGATCTTATCATTTATTTGAACAATATAAATTAGACGATGCAGATTATGCAATAGTTGTGATAGGATCAACAGCCGGTACTGCAAAAGATGCAGTAGATAAACTTAGAGAAGAAGGAAGAAAAGTAGGACTACTTAAAATAAGATTATATAGACCTTTCCCAGGAAAAGAAATAGCTGAAGCTCTAAGTGGAGTTAAGGTAATAGGAATAATGGATAGAGCAGAAGGAATGTCTACT
Source organism: Terrisporobacter vanillatitrophus (assembly GCF_051148895.1). Classification (GTDB taxonomy): domain Bacteria; phylum Bacillota; class Clostridia; order Peptostreptococcales; family Peptostreptococcaceae; genus Terrisporobacter; species Terrisporobacter vanillatitrophus. The sequence continues at coordinate 2,574,540 of NZ_CP154625.1, read as the reverse complement.
CAAGGTGGACCTTTAGGAGCTGATATAAAGGTTGCTTTATTTGACAATAATATAAGTGCTAAAGCTATGAACTTTATTTATGGTCTTGGAGGAAGGGACGTAAGAGTAGAAAATATTATTGAAGTATTTGATAAGTTGGAAGATTCACATATTAAAAGAGATTTACCGGTTTACGAATATTTATCAGTAAGAGAATAGGGGGAGGTTATTATGTCTTATAATTTTAAGGAAACAATGAATAAAAAAGAACGTTTAGCACCAGGTCATAGAATGTGTGCTGGATGTGGAGGTACAATAGCAGCTAGAAACGTACTTCGTGGACTTCATGAAGAAGATAAGGCAGTGATTTGTAATGCAACTAGTTGTTTGGAAGTTTCAACATTTATGTATCCTTATGTGGCCTGGGAAGATTCTTTTGTACATACTGCATTTGCCTGTGGAGCTGCCACATTAAGTGGTGTAGAATCTGCATATAAAGCTTTACAAAAGAAGGGTAAGATAGATAAAAATTATAAATTTATAGCCTTTGGTGGAGATGGTGGAACTTATGATATAGGTTTACAATCTTTATCTGGTGCCATGGAGAGAAATCATGACATGGTGTATGTTTGCTATGACAATGGGGCTTATATGAATACGGGAATACAACGTTCTTCTGCTACACCAATGTTTGCTGATACAACAACTACTCCTGTGGGAAGTCAGTCAAATGGTAAACTACAAAATAGAAAAGATTTGGCAACTATAATTGCAGCCCATGATATACCTTATGTGGCGCAGACAACATTTATCAAAAACTTAAAAGACTTGCACACAAAATCAGAAAGAGCTATATATACAAAGGGAGCAGCATTTTTAAATGTAATGGCACCATGCCCTAGAGGTTGGAGATATCCCGCAGAAAATATAATGGAAGTATGTAAAATGGCTGTGGAAACTTGTTATTGGCCATTATTTGAAGTTGTAGAAGGTAAATGGATTCTTAATTATAAACCAAAGGAGAAATTACCAGTTGAAGAATTTTTAAGATTGCAAGGTAGATTTAAACATTTATTTAAGCCAGGAAATGAATATTTAATAGAAGCTTTCCAAAGAGAGGTAGACAGACGTTGGGAAGAGTTACTTATAAAATGTGAAAAATAAAAATTAATATATAAATCTATTAAAAATAAAAGAGAGAAAATTTCCTCTCTTTTATTTAAATAAGATTATTGTTTAAGGATTTGCACACATACATTCATTAACAACAATAATCGTTTTAATTTCATATGTCATTTATAATATGATTTTATGGTTCAATCCAAATAGGTGAAGTTACAGATTTTTTATTGTTTTCCTCAGTTATCAATGCAAAATAATAAGTATTTTTTTGTGGTAGCTTCAAAGTGAAATCTACTTTTGCATAATTGGAATTAAATTCTTGTGTATATATTATTTCATTATTATTACTAAAGATTTCTATTTTTTTTATTTTATCATACTCATCATTATTGATGGCACTTGTAATAATCCTAACGTAAGAAGGAGATTTTACTATGCTTCCCATAGGCATTTTATTTAATGAAAAATATATATCTACATTATTATCCTCACTTACATAGATTCTCCTGTTTTTTATAGCATCAATAACCTTACTTCTACTTAAATCTTCACACAGTACAATAGTTCTAAGGTCTTTTCCAATATCCACATTAGGGTACTCATTATATTCACATGTAATAGGACTTACATGCCAACCATTATTTAGGGCTTCTTTATATGTGTCTAAATTCAATATATCTCTGTTTTCTTCAGTGTTTCTTTCTTTCTTTAATTCAAGTAAAGTTATAACATTATCTCCATAAGGGGAATATTTAAAGTAATCAATATTACTTAAATTGTTATTCACTTTAAATTGACAAATTAAGTCATCCTCATAGTAAAATAATTTTTTATAAAGTAACTCAAGACTTATATTGTCTTTAAATAAAAAAGGATGTTCACAGTTAAATGTATTAATTTCAGTTTTATTTTTTTCACCTTTTAGTTTTGTGCTTATTTCAAAGCCTGGTATGGAAATAAAATCATTGTTATTAGTGTATTTATTGCAGCAATCAATTAATTTTTTAAACTTTTTACTGTCTATATGAGTATCTGCTTTATTATTTTCCTTGTTATTTATTTTTTCTGTAATAAAAATATAATCTAAATGATTTGTGTTTTTGCATATATTATTTAAATCATCATAAGAAGTAAGCATATTTAATTCCTTAGTGTTGTTAAAGAAAATTCCCCTATAATTATTATAAAAAGGCGTTCCAACTGTGAAATACCATTCTACCTCTTCTACTTTATTATTTTCAGTTGGGATTTCAAGTTTTACAACCTGTACCCCTCTTTTTAGTTTTCTATCGCATTTATAGTAAATAAATTTAGATGTAAGTATGGTTTTATTAGTTACCTCTTTATAATTTAGATAGAGCTTATAATTATCTAAAATAAATTTACTGTTGTAGTTTATTTTGATTTCTGGATTAGAAATTATATTTTGCTCACCTCTTTTGGGAATTAAACTATTAATAGTTATGGACCTATCTTCATCAGCATTACCTTTAATATAAATATTTCCATCAGTTTCTATATAGAATGTAAAAAAAATAAAAAATATTAAAGTAATAGTAGTTATTTTTTTCATATTTTCCTCCCAAATCCATTTATATGACTAATTTAGTTTTAACAAAGAATTAATTTTTATTCAATAAAGGAAAATTAAGTAAATTTAAGTGTTTATTTAATTTGTACAAACATAAGAGGACAAGATTTATTAATATAATATAGAAGGATTTTTAATTTTTAGTTAAGCATTTTCTTATTAAGGAGGATAAATATGTTAGCAGATTCTATAGAGATAAAAGTAAGAAAAAAAGATGCAATGAAACATATATTTAGAAAGACTCCACTAATAAGTAAAATTGATCAATTTAATAGAAAAGTAGAAAATATACATTTAGAATATGTAGAATATAAAATATTAAAATATGAGATTATTAGTAGAAGAAAAAATAAGAATAATTTTAGAAATGATGATATTAAAAATAGCATAATTATGATGGTTAATACTTATAATGGAAATTCTAAATCAATTGAATATGTGCCACAAACTGTCAAAAGATATATTGCTAGAAGTTGTATAAAAAAATCTAATATTAACGAAGATTATATAATTGAAAAAGTAAAAAATGAGATTTTAAATCATTTTGATAGTAAGAATAATTCCATAGATAAACATATGATAAAAAATATTAGACTTTTAGAAGTTAGCAGCATATATAAACCTTATTGGATAGGTGAGTATAATGGTAAAGAAGTTTTTGTGGATGCATAGAAAAAGCTGTAAGTAAAAATCTTACAGCTTTTAAACTTTTAGCAAGGTCGTTGTCTGAAGCTATAGCAAAATGATTCGCCCACACAGTGGCTTAAGCTAAGTGAATTTTTTATTTTTTATTCATTAAGTAGTCTAAAGATTTCAAAGTATATCCTTCTTCTTCCCAATGAGTGATTACTTCATCTAATATTTGGCTATTAGTTTTTGAATTTGAATGAAGTAAAACTATGGCACCAGGATGAGTCCTAGAATATATTTTGTTTCTAGCAAACTCATGAGTAGGTTGCTGGTTATTGTACCAATCAACATAAGCAAAACTCCAAAAAATTGAAGAATACCCTAAATCACTAGTCATTTTTAATGATTTTTCACTAAATTTTCCCATTGGTGGTCTAAAGTATTTAGGCATTTCTTTTCCTGTTATTTCTTTGTATGTTTTAGCCACATCTAAAATTTCTTTTTTAAACTTTTCCTCGTCATGAATTGATGCCATGGAAACATGACTTACTGAGTGATTGCATACTAAATGACCTTCTTTTTCCATTCTTTTTATTATATCAGGATTATTTTTTATATAACTTTCAACTACAAAAAAATTACCTGGAGCATTGTGTTTTTTTAATACATCTAACATATGGTTAGTAAATCCATTTTCATAACCAGAGTCAAAAGTTAAATATATAACTTTTTCATTGGGATTGCCAACATAATAAGTGTTATAGTTTGTGAAAAAATCGGCTTCTTTTATGGGTAAAGGTTGTTTACCGTCATCTCGAGGATTAAAATACCAGTTATATTCCTCTGTACTAATATCTTTGGAATAAATTTGAGTTTTTATTTTGGTGAATATTGAATCGTTATTAGCAATGACAAATGCAAAAACTAATAAAAATGTACCTATAATTATTAATTTATTGATGCTGTTTTTTTTCAAATCTAAACCTCCATTTCTGTCTTATTGAAATTTAGCTATACATATTATTGCCAAAAGGCATATAATAAATTTATGATTAAACTAAATTACTTTTGTGGTAATATAATAAGGTTAAGTAAAAAAATTCTTTAATAAACTATGAAAGGATGAGTCATGAATATAAATGAAATTAAAAGTATAGTACAAGATGTGGTTTTTTTTGATTTAGAAACTAGTGGACTAAATCCTTTTACAGCTGAAATATTAGAAATTGCTGCTATTAAAATAGAAAATAATAAAGCAACTTCTTTTCATACTTTAATTAAAAATAAAAAAGAAGTACCTCTTGAAATTTTTTCTCTTTGCACTAATTTGAATAAAGAGGAATTAAATAAAGCACCAAATTTATATGATATAAAAAGTAAGTTAAAAGAATTTTTAGGAGATAAAAAAATAATTTGCCACAATGGTGAATTTGAAAAGAAATTTTTAGATCATTATATTCCAGAAATAAAAAATGAAATCTTGGACTCTATGGAGCTGGCCGTTATATTAGAACCTTATCATAGAGAATATAACCTAGAGTATTTAAAAAATACTTTAACAAAGGATTTATCTTGTGAAAAGCACAGAGCTTTAGATGATGTTATAGATACAATAAAAGTTATAAATGCCTTACTTTTAAGACTTAAAAATGAAGAAAGTAAAAGCATGACTTTAGAAAATTTAACTTTTAAAATAAATTCAACTTTAAATAGATTTGGATTAAATAAATGGGTTTGGAGTGACATTATTGATGAAGGAAATTATAATCTAGAAAGTTTAGATGTGATTTATGAAGATGATGAAACTATTATTGATAATAAAAAAGATATGAAAAACACTCTTATAGATAATAGATTTTCTTATGAGTATTTATTAAAAAAAAGTGAAATCTGGCAAAGTAAAAAAGGATTTAACTATGAATTTAGGCCAGGTCAATTTGAATTAAGTAAAATGATAAGAGAAACTATGAATACTAGAGGAGAGAATATTGCTTGTATTGAAGCTCCAACGGGTATAGGAAAAAGTGTAGGATATTTGCTACCAAGTATAATGGAAAGTTATCTAAATCATAAAAGGATAATTATTTCCACAGATACAAAGGAATTACAAACACAACTTATAAAAAAAGATATTCCAAATGTAATTCAATCTCTTGGTTTGGAGGGGAAAATCTCCTTTGGATATATTAAGGGGAAAAGTAATTATATTTGTGTGGAAAAATTAGAAAAATATATAAATGAGTATGATAACAGTAAATGTAGTCATAATGAAATATTATCTTTAGTCATATTAGAAAGACTTGTGAAAGAAGGAATTTATGGAGATATTGAAGAGATTAATTATTGGATTTTAAATCATTTTTCAGATATAATCACCCACTTAAGACAAGTTTTCTGTGATCCTAACCTTTGTAAACCAAAGAAATGTTACAAAGAATGCCTTTATAAAAAAAGAGTAGAAGAGTTAAAAGAAGAAGATATAACTGTAGTTAATCACTCTCTTCTTGCTAGATGGCCTTACAAAGATGAAAAGCCCATAGAAAATTTAATCATAGATGAAGCACATAATTTAGTGGAAAAAGGCTATGAGTTTTTTGCTTCGGAAGTTGAATATAGAAGTTTGAAGTATTTTTTACAAGAGATTTATCCATTTGAATTAATACATAACAGTCCTTTTGCTTATACCAGTAGAAAGAAAAAGTCTCTTAAACCTTTTGATAGATTTTATAATTATATAAAAATGGAAGCAAACAATAAGTCTAAAATAAGTAGAGAAATCAATCTTATAATTGAAGAAGCTGAATATATCTTAGAATATGGAAAAATGAATAATTACTCAACTTTTTCTAATTATAACTTAAGCTGGGAAATAAATCTTCAAAGTGAAGAAAAAGCTGGATCTTTGTATAAAGATAAAAGACTAGTAGATGTTACATATAGCAAATACGGAGATTGTATAAAAACTTCTCTAGACAAAATTCTCTCCAATTTAAAATCTATTTTATATATTTTGGATAGACAAATGGATGATGATAATTTGGACAAAGAAAATGATACTTACAAACAAGGTGAAAGTAAGGTAAAAGACTTGGAAGCTTTAAAAAATACAATAGAAGTGTTTCTAGAGTATAACGAAGCTGATTTATATGCAAGAATTGTTACTCTTTACAAAGATTTTGACAATTTCTTATTTCAAGTTGTTCCTTTAAATATAGCTGATTTATTTGAAGAAAAAATATTGTCTTCTTTAAATTCAGGTATATTTTTATCAGCTACTTTAACAGTAAACAATAATATGAAACATTTTGTTAATACTTTAGGAATAGACAGATTTATTCATAAAGAAAAAGTAATAGAACCTTTATTTGATTATAAAAGAAGAATAAAAATTATTACCTTAGATGATATATCTTCTTATAAAAATAAAGAATTTATAGAAGATATGAGTAGGGTAATAGGAAACTTATCACCTTACACCAATGGTCACATGTTATCCTTGTTCAACTCAAAAGATAGACAAGAAAAGACTTATGAGATTTTAAAAGAATTTCTTCATGAAAAAAATATAGAAATTTATATGAATAAAAAGTATATAAAATTATTAAAAGATTTTAATAAAAAATGCGTTATCTTAGGTTCAAAAGGTTGTTTTGAAGGTGTGGATGTACCAGGAGATGGACTAACTTGTGTAACTCTAGACAAAATTCCTAACTTAAACCCTAAAGATCCTCTTTACTCAACTATAATGAATAAATTTAATAAAACTTATTATGATGTAAATCAACCTCAAATGATAATTAAACTAAAGCAAGCTATGGGAAGAATACTTAGAAGTAAATACGATTATGGATGTTTTATTATATTTGATATGGGAAGAAAAGAAAACTTATATAGACTAAAAAAGGATTTACATCACTGTGATATAATAAATACTACTTACTTTAATCTTGGGCGTACTGTGAATAATCATTTAACCCTATGTAGAAAAGAAGTAATAGGAGATTTAATAAATGATATTAGTAATAGTGAAATAATTAAAAATTTTGATAGTAAAATGAAGATTGAAGAATATTTTAATGAAGAAATAAACAACAGATCTATAAATGCAAAGATTAAAATAAAGGATGAAAAAAATTACTTACTAAAGTATTTTGATTTAAAATATTTAATCAATAAAGATAATATTGATAAAAAATAGACTTTAAAAAAGTACATGAATTACTCATGTACTTTTTATTAGTAATATTATTTTATATAATCTATAATAGTTTCACATAGATTAGAAGAATCAATAATGCTAATTTCATCTATTATGTTATTATCACAAATTATAAGTAATGAATATTTATTCAAATGTCCATTGCTCTTAATATCATAAAAATATAGTGCTTTATTTTTATTTAATAAATTAACAGCTATCTTAGGGCAAATTAAATTATACTTGGTATTAAATTCTTTAATATTGTTGCCTATATAATTTCTATAATTATCTGTAATAAAATTTTTATTTAAAAGTGAAAAATTTTTATTATGATCTATTTTTATGTCCATATTATGCATACTTCTTTCAAAGTAATCTTCTTCAATTACGTCAGTTTCATTAAATGAAGATTTGACAACTTTGTTATCTTTGTACCAAAGTATAATATATGAGTCATCATCATTTATATCATAATAAGCTTTTATAATAGCATAATGATTAAAGTCTCTAAGACTGATATAATTATTGTTAATAGAAGATAAGTCTTTTATATTTATATAATAAGTAGATTTTTCTGGAGAACCATAAATTTTTTCCACATCGCCGTATGTAACTCCAATCAATTGTTTTATATCAGAAGTAGTTAATTTTGTTTGATTTTTGCTATTATTCAAGTTGTTCATTTCACAACTACAACTCAGCAAAATATTCAATAATAAAAATATAATTATAAATTTTTTCTCCATTTCACATCTCCTAAATATTTATATAAATATTATCTATTTTTACTTAAAAAAATATACTTTGCATAACATAAAAGTATTAATACAAACTAATAAAAAAAACTTTTAGGAGGATAAGAATGACATACATAATTTTACTTATTGGATTTTTATTTTTAATTAAAGGAGCAGATTTCTTTGTAGAAGGAGCATCTTCCATAGCTAAGAAATTTAATATACCAAGTCTTATAATAGGTCTTACAATAGTGGCATTTGGAACTAGTGCACCAGAGGCAGCAGTAAGTATAACAGCTGCCATAGGTGGACAAAATGAAATGGCTATAGCAAATGTGGTTGGATCTAATATTTTTAATATATTATTTGTTGTTGGAGTAACTGCAATGATAAGACCTATATATGTACAAAAATCAACAATTATTAAAGAATTTCCATTTTTACTATTGTCATCTATAGTTTTGGCTATTTTAGCTTATGATGTAAAGTTCCAAGGCTATAACGAAAATATTTTAACGAGAGCAGACGGGCTAATATTTATAGCCTTATTTATTATATTCATATATTATTTAGTTGATATGGCTATAAATAGCAATGATGAAACAAATGAAGAAAATTATAAAATAATGCCCCTTCCAAAGAGTATTTTATTTAGTATAGGTGGACTTTTAGGTATTATAATAGGAGGCGATTTTGTAGTAAATAGTGCTTCAGATATTGCAATGTCTTGGGGAATGAGCGAAAACTTAGTAGGACTTACTATAGTTGCTGTTGGAACTTCTCTACCTGAGTTAGCTACAAGTATAATTGCAGCGAAAAAAGGTGAAAGCGATATTGCTATTGGAAATGCAGTAGGATCAAATATATTTAATATATTATTTGTTCTGGGTGTGTCGTCTTATATTAGTAACGTACCTGTGCAAGTTGAAGCTTTTACAGATATGTTTGTAATGATAGTATCTACATTAATAGTATATTTTCTTGCTATTTCAACTAGAAAAATAAGTAAAGTGGAGGGTATGATTATTAATTTATTATATATTGCTTATTTTATTTTTATAATATATAGACAATAAATTTTTAATATATTGGGGGAAATGAATGGATATTGGAGTAATTATTAATCAGATGTTAGTTTTATTTATAATAATGATGATAGGTTATATTGCTAATAAGAAAAATATTTTAGATGTTAATGTGAATAAAAAAATATCTTCACTGCTTTTAAATATTACAGCACCAGCGTTGATTTTATCATCAGTAGTAAATCGAGGTAAAGAAGGAAACCCGAAGTTAGTTTTAGATATTGCTATTATTGCCATAATTTTATATGCAATCTTGCCTTTTATAGGTATATTTTTAGCTAAATTTTTGAAAGTACCAAAAGAAGATGAAAAATTATATCAATTTATGACCATATTTGCCAACATTGGATTTATGGGATTTCCAGTTATAGAATCAATATTTGGTAGTGAAGCAGTGTTTTTTGCGGCAATTATTAATTTAGTATTTAATGTTTTTTGTTACAGTTATGGTATTTATTTAATATCTGAAAATAACAAATTATCTTTTGATATTAAAACTTTAATTAATCCAGGAATTATAGTATCAATAATTGCTATTATCATATATATAACAAATATGGAAGTATTATTAATAATAAAAGAAACAACTTCTATGATAGGGGGAATTACTACGCCTCTTGCAATGATGTTAATAGGATCTTCTTTAGGGCAAATACCAATAAAAGAAGTATTTTTAGAAAAAAGATTGTATCCATATACTTTTATAAAACAAATAATTATACCTATAATTTTTTTCCTAATATTAAAACATTTTGTTACAAATGAACTAATACTTGGAATTATAATAATTGTTTCAGCAATGCCTGTAGCAACTATAACCATAATGTTTTGTAATGAGTATGAAGGAAATATAAATTTGGCATCTAAAACTATTTTTATCACTACTTTATGTAGTGTAGTGACAATACCTGCACTAGTTTACATATTATTAATTTAAAAAGCTATGAACTAGAATAACCTAGTTCATAGCTTTTAATATTTTTTTATAAAGAAGGTATTTCCCCGAAAGTATCTTGAAGTTCTTTCTCAAAAACTGTAGGATTATTTATTGATTCGTACATAGCTCTTACAAGAATGTTAGCTTGATCAAATGTTGACTGCCAAGCAAATATTCCACCTAAACAATTTTGACGTGCATATTGTGCTTTTATAAAAATTGATACTTCGTTATCAAAAGACATGGCAAATTCACCATCTTTTACTAAATAAGGAACTTTTGCATCACTATCAAATTTGTACATAAATCCATTTCTATTTATATAAGATTTTCTAAGTTCATCATGAGACATAGTTATAGTGGCTCCAAGTCTTCCGTAAAATGGTATACCAAGTAGAATTTTTTCAGATGGCATACCTGCATTAATCAAATTATTTACCATAGTATCTACACTATATCCAGGTAAAGAAAAGTCAGAAGGAAATAAGTTAGCTTGATGTTTTTTTGCATTCTGACCAGTTTCTCCTGCAGTAAAATCGTAACTCATTAGATTGAAATGAGTAATTAAAGGAGCTATTTTATCTATTTCTGCACTTCTACTTAAATAGCCACTATCACCTGTTCCAGCGACACTTATCCAAGTTTCAGGTCCTAATACATCTCTTAAAGCAGTTAATAAAAGAGTAAAGTTTTCCTTATCCTCAGGTCTTGATTTAATACCAGCAGCGCTACTTCCAGGATATTCCCAGTCAATATCTATTCCATCTAATTTATAGTCATCTATAAGTTTTTTTACATTTCCTGCAAAAGTATATCTAGATGCGGGAGTCAAAGCTGCATCAGAAAAACCTTCTGCTGCCCATCCCCCAATGGCAGCTATTACTTGAAGGTCTGGATTTATATCTCTTAATTTTACTAAAGATCTTAGATAAGATGGAGTTGGTACAAATAATTGACCGTTAGAGCTAATTTCCACAAAAGCATAAATTACAAAATCTAAAAAGTTAGGGTCAATATTTTTAGGGTTGCCAAGAACATATTCCCCAACTATAGGAGCTAAATCAGGACAGTTAGGGTTTAGTGTATCAGGTTTTAATTCTACATCTATTGGAGGTCTCATGAATGTTGAATTATTTTCAATTGCTTTTTTTGAAGAGTTTATTCTTTTTTTACATCTATTACACTCATCTTCAATAAAACAAAAATACCAGTCTAAGCATTTACATTCATTGTTACAGCTATTAACTCTTTCTTGTAACTCTTCAAAAGTTTTAGGTGCTGGAAGTAAAACAGGAGTACCTGGCAACCAGTTAGGTGTACTACTGTAACTGAAATTCACCCCTAAACAAGTCTACAACTTGTGTTTAAGCTTTATTTTGGTAATTTTGGATGTACTTCTAAAATGAAATCATCTTTGCTTGCATCTTTAGATTTTTCATATAAAACTTTATCTAAAACAGATTTCAAAAGTAAATTCTGTTCTTTTGCATCATTAGCACGAGAGTAGTTATATAAAACCTTTTCCAAAGAAGGAATCACTTGTTTTTTAGCTAGTAAATTATCTTTATAAGAAATTATTGATAAATTACATTCTGCTATTTGATTTTTTAAGTCATCTATCCTAGAGCTTAAAATAGTAGATCTTTCTAAGAAAGTATTATCATCATAAATTCCACGTTCTAGAAAATCAAATAATTTATTTTTTTGTTTTTCAGTTTCTTTTAACTCTCTTTGTAACTTTTTAATTTCAAATTTTAATTTATCTATCTCAGATGTATCATCTCTTAATTCTATTTTAACTTTATAGTTATTTAGCCAACCTTCTAAAGATTCTATAATTGCTTCCTCCACATATTCTAAGGAACTAGATTTATTATCACAATGTCTACACCAAAGATATATTTTGCCTCTAGAAATTTTTTGAATTATATTATGACCACATTTTTTACAAACAACTACGCCAGCTAATGGATTAGAAACTTTGTTTTTAGTTGGACTGATATATTTACCTTTTCTTATTTCTTGAACTCTATTGAAGGTAAATTCATCAATAATAGGTTCATGATTACCTTTTGCGATAATTTGCTCTTCATCTGGTCTAAGCCTACTATGATTCTTTCTATCTATAGTTTTCCATTTAACATAACCACAGTAAGTTATATTACTTAATATGTCTCTTACAGCCTTTGCTTTAAATTCCATATGGTTATTTGTTTCATAGCCTAAAGAATTTAATTTGTTAGCAATTTTAGTAGCACCATTATTTTCTAGGTACATATCAAATATAAGTCTTACTGCTTCTGCTTGTTTTTCATTTATAGCAAGATATTTTTTTCCTTTATCATCAAATTTAAATTCATACCCATAAGGAGCATCAGGGCTAATGTATTTACCTTCTTCAATGCTTTTTACTCTACCACGTTGCAAACGTCTATTAATTAGCTTTAATTCCTTCCTAGCCATAAATGCTTCGAATTCACTATATTCTTCATCAAACTCATCATCTAAATTGTATATTTTTCGAGGAGTTATAATTTTAGTTTTAGAATTTTTAAAAGTATCAAGAATTAATCCCTGGTCTTGCATGTTACCTCTGCCAAGTCTATCAAGGTCCATAACAAGAACAGCATCATATTTTTTATTTTTTACTTCTTCTAAAAGTTCCATCATACGAGGTCTATGTTCAACATATTCCCCAGATACAAGTTCTTCTTTTATATCGATTATATTTAATTTTCTTTCTTTAGCTACTTTTAAAAGAGTAGTCTTATGTCTATGGAGTGTTTCATATTCCCCTTCTTTTTCTGCTTCAATATCAGCACGAGATTTCCTCAAGTATATGCAAGTTTTCATTTTTACTCCCCCTTTAAGATTATTATATCATGTGTAAAATATAGTTAGAACAGAGAAGTAGAAAGTAAAAAAGGTGAGAGGATAGATAATAATTATCCGTATTAGTTATTATAAATATTAATTTGAAAAATTTTAGATGAAAATATAGTTGGATAAGATTATACTTTAAATTAGGAATTATAAATCTATAGAGTGGTGGTTCTCATATTATTTGCCTTCATGAAAGGAGGTGATAATATGGAAGCTTTTTTATTGAATGTACTTGCTGGAATAGTTGCAGCAGCTATCTGCGCAGTAATTGCTACATATACCAAAAAGTAAAAAACCACTACTCGAATATGGGTCGATAGTGGTCTTAACAATTAAGTTATTAACTTATTTTCGAGAACCATTACTCTACTTCCACATAGATTTATAGTTCCTTTTTATATTATTATACATCTTTTTGGATAAATATTCACTAAATAAGATGCAATAATTAATAAAATTTATCAAAATGAAAAAATTAAATAAAATTACAATATAGAATTTGAAAGAATGACTTAAACACTTGTTTTTAAGCGAAGAAAAACAGTACCCATTTAAAAGTACTGTTTTCTTTTTATTTTATTAATTATTGCATTAGAGGCATATACTAATCGATTGATTAGTATACAACCCTAAAAAGTTACTAGAATTTAATATTAAAAAAAGTAATATTTATGATAATTTTTGATTTCGTGAAATCTTTTTTTAATAAACTTTTTAGAGTTTTTGCTAGATTAAGTAGATTATACAGTAAATCTTTAATCTGTTGATTCATATATTAAAAACCTCCTAACAAAACCTTCTAACAAAACCTCCTAATAACAATAAATATATTTGATTTTACTAATATTATTGCATAGTTTGTGACCGTTTATTCATGATTAATTGATTGTAATTATATAATATTACGCAATATATAAATACACTACTTTTAAGAATAAGATATAGTTATTTATTAAATATACTTATATATTAATTTTGTACATTCATCCTCAGTAAATATTTTTGTTTTCATAAGATTTTTTCCTATCTCACATAAAACAGAAAGAGAAGGGAATTTTATATTATTAAAATCACTTACATTAATTGTATGTGTACCATTAATCATAAAGTATAAAGTTTTAAATTGCTTTGAATTTATAAAGCAGTAAAGACCATAACATAACTCTAAACTCATTTCCGATTTATCTATATTATGAATATATAAAAGGTTATTGTCTAAACCTAAGTAATCATGTTTGAAATAGTTTTTATCTAATATACAACTAACGACTAAATCAATATCATCCTTAGCAGTTATTTTTCTAATGAGTAAATAATTAGAGTTTTTTATTAGATATTTATTTTTAGATGAGATAGATTTATTATGTGTTTTACGTTTGTTTTCCCTTTCAAAATACTTAATAATATTATTATTTTGGATATCAGCACTTATCAACAAAGGTGCATAATTATCATAGTAAATATATCGACTTATATCAGGCTCATTACGAAACTGTACAATTGGACCAACACTAATTTTTAAACCTAAATTTTCTAATGTATAATCTAATTTTTTCATGTTATCAAAAAATAAAATATCTTCTAGTTTTTTTGGAATTAGTATAGATAATGAATCATTGTCAAAAACTAAATTTTTAAAGTTAATTAAAAAAGAATCAAAACCATTAAATGAAATACTTACGTCCTCAATTTCACGATTATTTTTAAATGTAGAAATAATAACTTCTTGATTAACAGATTTAAACATACTTCTTTTATCAAAAGAGTGTATATGAGTTAATGAATAATTAGAAAAAATAAATTTTCTTAATTTTTTAGAGTATTCACCACTAAGATAATTTCTTGGGCTTAATACTGTATAAATGCCATTAGGTTTTAATAGTTTTAATGACATTGCAATAAATAAGGTGTAAATATTAGGTTGTCCGTAAATTATATTCTCCATAATAATAGATTCATCAGAAGTTTGATTTATTTTTTTATATGGAGGATTAGATATTATAATATCATATTTAGGATTTTCATCTTCATATAACCAAGCTGTTTTATTTTTTGTTATAAAGTTTCCGTGTATTGTATTGTATGAAAAATCTATATTGTAAACTTCTTTAATATACAGATTTAAAACTTTTAAATTGCAGCAAAGTATATTAAATACATTGGGATCATATTCATAGGAGTCAATATGAATCCTACGTATATGTTTATGATTATCAAGTATATATATGACCAAGCTAGCGATTAGTATTCCGCATCCTGCAGAAGGCTCCAATATATATAATGCGTTATTATTTTGAAATAGAGAAAAATCTATAGTAGAGATCATCTTAGATGCAGTATTGTAAGGAGTAAAAAACTGTGATGTATTTTTTAAATAATTTCTATCTTTCTGTTCAAGATATTTATTTTGTGAATTTTCAAAAATATCTATTATGGTATTGTGCATTATGTCTCAACTCCTATTCATATATATTCATTTATAATTCTACTATAGTTCAACTTAAAAAGCTATAGGAGAAAGATTACCTAAGTATTTTTCTTCTATTAAATAGTCTAAAAATATATTTTTTAATAATTCCAAAGATGAAATCACATTGTCATACCCATCAATCCAAAATGTATAAGCAGTATTTACTTGATTTGTGTTTATATCTGATGATTTTGATAGAGAAAAAACTTTAAATGTATTAGGGCTTACTTCACCATGAGCTAATCCGTTTCTACGGTCATATAAAATGCCAAGTTCTGTAAGTGGAAAATTTTTGTTATCAAATTCAGAACAATTTAGATTATTATAATCTATACCAAGAAGATCAAAAGTTGATTGTAATGTATCGTGATTAATAACATACTTGTCTTTTAACATAGCATCAAATATATTTATGTTACCATTAAAAACTTTATCAAATACAGAAACCATAGCATTAGATTTAGAAACTTGTTTTACTAAATGTGCTTCTAAACTAGGTACTAATGAAAGAATTATAAAATTAGGATTTAAGTTTATTAAACTAGTATTGGTATTTTTTATAGAATCTATTAAATACCAAAATGAACTTTTTAAAAAACCTTCATAATGAGCATACAAAGAAGGATAGGTACTTCTCATTAGTGTGAATTTATTATTGAGATTATTTGTAGAGTCTATAATTTCTTTTAGACTTGATAAATCTTTTTTTCTTATAGATAATTCATTATCTAATTTATCTATAAACTCATCTACAATACATTCATTTGTATTAATGCAATTCACTGTAATTAAACAACCTTTCTGCTTCTTCTTTTGCAAGTTTTAATCTTTCTATTACTTTAACATTTGATTTGCCTTTGCTTCTAATAAATTCACCAGTGCCTTTTATAGATTTTATTGTATCAACTATCTCCTTTGTATAATTATCTAATATAGATAAATCATTAATAACAGTAAGACCCCATGCTATAGTTTCGAATGCTACCCAATTAAATCCACCTTTATATTTTTCTTCATTTTGGTTATATACTTTGAATCCATAATCATCACTAATATTAGTTGATAAAAACTTAATAAGCGTATCGAAGGTTGAAATATCATGGTCAACAGAGTAGCTTTTATCTGATATAATATCACATATCGCATTATCCATAAATTCATTAATATCTTCAGAATTTCTAACACTTTCAATATTTTTATAATTCCTCATAACTAAAAATCTTGTTAATATATCCATGTCCATTCTTGTTTCAGATTTTGTATCAGATAAATTCAAAAATTCTTGATAATAATCACGCTCACAATAATCTGATAATTTATTGTAAACATCATCATTTGACATTAGTATAAGTGCATTTCTTATTTCTTGTTTACTTAGATGAGAGCCTCCAGTATTAAGTCTTTTAAATAACTCAAACTTAGAGCGCTCTTCGCTATTGTGTTTTATGAGTATTACAGGTATTATTGAACGTTTAAAATCTATTCTTGAAGCACTATCTAATGATTCCTCTTTGTTATTAGAGTTAAAAAATTTATTTTCTAAATAAGTTAAAATTTTAGCTTTTTTTAGTTGTAAAGGTTTTTCTAGTTCACTAGTTTCAGAGTCAATTAATATTCCTACAAAATGATATATAGTTGAAAGTCTTTGAACGCCATCAATTACATCCCATATACCATCTTCACGTTGAAGAACAAAAATTGAGGGTATAGGATAACCTAAAAGGATGGACTCTATAAAATTAGTTTCTTGTTCTTCACTCCATCTAAAAACTCTTTGAAATGCTGGTTCAAGATTAATTTCTTTATCATTATATAAACTTATTAATTCTCCAACTGACATTGTCATTTGATTTGTATATATTTCACCCCTTTTTGCAATTATCTCATCTCTGAGGTTATTTATCTTTGTCATTTTTGTTACCTCCTAAAATGTATATAAATTATTAAGATATTATGGTTTTTAGTTAAATAAAAATTATATATCTTTTACTTATTTTTATCATAGTTCTTTATACAAATAGATATTAGGTAAATTAGTAAGTATAACCTTATAACTACCTAATTGAACATAGCCTGTACTACTTTTTCTAGCTAAGTATTCAAATTTATCTCTTACTATAAATTCATTAACATTTAGAAACTCTGAGATTTCATAAAATGAATTACATCCATATTCTAAAGCTTTAATTAGTTCATTGTTTGTTATTATATAATTAGTGCTCCAATCGGTAGCTTTTTTTTCGCATTTAAGTATATCTAATTGATCTCTATATGTAGCAGCATTACAAATGCTGTCACCTACACTTGTAAAATGGTGTCCTAACTCTTCACCCAATATTTCAACATGTCTAGATTTATTTTGCTTAAGGCTATTTAAAAGGAAAATAGCAGGACCTACATCTTTTATATTTACATATAATCCTTCCAATTGATAAGGAAGAGAATTATCATAGTGTAATATAATATTTTCATCAGATACAACTTGCAAAAGTTTTTCTAATTTGTCCATATTCCCCCCTCTAATAATCTAAGATATTTATTTCTTATCTTTTAAATATTTTAATCTCATTAAATCAATATAGTTATTTATTTCGTCAATTGCATCATCTGGAAGCTGTTCAATATCCCCAATCCTATGAGCAGCTATAGTTGTCGCATTGTTAATTTCTTTTTTGTGATTTCTTTCATCATTTCTACCTAATAGATAATCGATAGATACATCGAAAAAATCTGCCCAATTCTCTAAAATATTGACTTCAGGCTTTCTTTTATTATTTTCATATTGAGAAATAGTAGACTTATTAAATCTCGTATTGTATTTTTTGTTGAAGTTTTCTACAAGTTCATCTTGTGTTAATTTTTTTTCATTTCTTAATTCTTTAAATCGTATTCCGAAAGTTGCCATAAACAACACCTCCTTTATTAATATATTATTACAAATTAACGTAAACGTAAACTTTCCATAACTAATTTAAAAATAAGTTAACAAAATAATAAACTTATTATTGACAAGTTTCGTTACTGTGAATATAATTAAAATATAAAAGTTAACACAAACTAAACAAAGAAAGGGAGAAAGTGACATTGAGAAAAAATATGATCAAAGCAGGAAGAGCTGAAAAAGGCTATACGCAAGGTCAAATTGCTTCAAAATTAGGCGTATCTGAGCCTACATATAATTTGAAAGAAAATGGTAAGAGGCAATTTACTGAAAATGAAATGATAACTTTAAGTATTGTATTAGAAAAATCATTAGATGAACTTTTTTTATACAATTCGAGTTCACACAAACGAAACAAATATCTTTAGTTAAAGGAGGATTAAGAAATGAACAGCAGTTTATATCAAAGTTTTAAAGTAATAGATAGTAACCAAGAAGCAACAATGACAAGTTTAGAGGTAGTTGACTTAATAAATAAATTTAGATTAGAAGAAGGAAATACAATAGAAAAGAGACATAATGATTTCATGGCAAGTATAAGAAATGAACTTGGAACACTTGAAAAAGCAGGAACAGAAATAGACGAGCGAAAAATTTCGCGCGGGTCATACTTAGATAAAAATAGTCAAGAGAGACCTTGTTACAAAATGAGTAAATCATGGATAATGCAGATGCTTAATAAAGAAAGTGCATTAGTAAGATATAAAACACAACAGTACATAGAAGCACTCGAGAATAAATTAAAGCAACAAGCTAAACCTTTAGGAACTATGGATTTATTGAGATTACAATTTAAGGCTATTGAGGAACAAGATAATAAGATAGAAGAAGTAAAAAATGAGTTTGAAGATTTTAAAGGAGATATACCATTGTTCCAAACTGAATGCAAAGAGTTGCAGAAAGTGGTAAGACAAAGAGGCACTAAAGTACTTGGAGGATATAAGTCACCAGCTTACAATGATAAATCTTTGAGAGCTAAGGTCTATAGTGATATTCAAAGTCAGATTAAAAGAGAGTTTGAAGTAAGCAGATATGAGTCCATCAAAAGAAGAGAATTGGAAAGTGCTTTAAAAATAGTTGTTAATTATAAAGTACCTTACAAACTAGAACAGGACATAACACTTAAAAATATGCAGCTACATTTAGTTACAGATAATGTTAGACAAATAAGTTTTAATTAGGAGGCAGGAGGTATGGAAAATAATTCAAGAGTGTTTTCAAGTAAAGAAGAAATGATTTCTATAGAAAAAAGGAATTCAGAGTTAGTTAATTTAGTTTTGGACTTTGCAATAAAAAATAGTATGTCAGCACAAGAGATAGATAATTGCATGGAAGAAGTAAAGAAAGTATTTTATAGCGATGGATTAATATTAAGAGAATCTAATGAAAAAACTGCTCAAGAAGGGCAAGCTCAAGAGCAGCAAATTATTTTAGAATTAGAAAATTCTATAGTAAAAATAATTTCTGATAGTATTATTTGCAAAGTTAAAAGCAAAAATATCTATTCGGTTGTAGAACAAAAAAATGATGGCATTAAGGTTGAATTACATTAAAAGAGCCATCGTCATTTTTTAAAAGTTCCCAATTAGTTCGAATGATTATTTTATCACTATATTGCTCAGTTTCTAAAATAAAGCCATTTGGATAAATAGAACGTATATGATTACATTCTGGAGTCTGTTTTAAAAATTCCTGCTTTATTTCTTGAAAATCTTTGCAGAATCCCTCTGTATGAACTGTATTATCTTGTGTAAATACGTATTCAAACATAGAAATTTTCACCACCTTTCTTGAATTATTTGGAAAATATTCCATATAAAAATTATATCAGAAGGGGGGACAAAAAGTGATGATAAATGACAGATTGAGAGTGATTTTAAAAGAAAGAAACATAAGTATACATAAATTATCTAAAGAAGCAGATATACCAGTAAGCAACATATATAAAATAATACAAGGTAAGAATTTAAATCCAGGAGTTTATACAGTAAAAGCTATAGCTGATTACCTTGGAATTACAATAGATGAATTAGTTAAATAAGAATTAGAATAGGACAAATTTTTATAAACATAAGTATTTATATGGGGGTGTTTATATGAAATATGATGCAGAGTATAGAGTCGGAAAGACAAGAGTATTTATAGTATCTCCTGAAAATGAAGCAAGGCTTGGAAGAAAAATGACTGAAGAAGAAAAACAAATAATACTAGATGATATATCTGAAAAAGCGAGTAGAATTGCTTATTCTATAGCAACAAAGAAACAAGCTAGTATTTAACGATATATATCTTCAAAAGATAAAAGGCTATGGCCTTGAATCGATAAAAATAGGACAAGCAGGGGGTACTTTAAAATGGATTTAAAAATAGTTGATATAAAAAGTATAACACTAGAACAGTGTATATATTTTGCTTCATTAGGAATGTATTTCATTATACATGATGGAGTTTTAAAAGGTTTCAGTAGATAGGAGCGGATAATGATTTGGACAAAAGATAAATTGTGGGAGTTAAAGGAACTGTATGAAAATCCTTTTAATAATGCTAAGGAAATTGCGGAACATTTTAATATGAGTGTTAGAGAACTTTATAATCTAGCGCACAGAAAAGGGTTTGTTAGAGGTACATATCAAGAATTTGGATATCAAAAGTGCAGCACTTGTAAGCAAATATTAGAAGCTAATTCAGATAACTTTTATATTAATAAAAATTATAAAAATGGTTTTGGTTATGAATGTAGACCATGTGCTAGAAAAAGAAGAATGAAAAAATATTATATAAATAAGGATGTGGAAAAATGAGTAACTGGATTTTGGATCATGTAATAGACAGTATAAAATCTAAGATTGTAGCAAAAGAAGAATTTATAAAAGTTTGTGAGCTTGAAAGAAACAAATTTCAAGCTTGGCCAGATACAGAAGATACTTATGAAGTTAAAAATAATGAGTATTGGAGAGTAGCAAAGGCAATGGCAGAAGTTCAATTAAAAGAGTACCGAGACGAACTAAGAGAGATAAATGATATGTTGCAAGAGGATAGTAAGCAATATGACATTTTATATGATGTAGTAAACGATAATATCCCTTGTGTTGGGGTTATATAAAAAAAGAGCCTAAAAAGGCCCAAAACAAAAATATTGATATTTAATTATAACATACTTTAGGAGGAGATAAAATGACGAGTTTATACCAATTAACTTCTAACTTTTTAGAAGTAGATAATTTAATAGAAGAATACTTACAAGCTGGAGAGGAAGATCTAGCAGAGAACTTAGTAAAAGCTAATCAAATTATAGCTAAAGAAATAGAAAATAAATCAGTTGGTTTTATATATGCATTTAGAAATATGGATAGTCAGGTTGATGCAATTGATGCAGAGATTAAAAGATTACAGGACCTAAAGAAACAGGTTAAGGCCAAAGATGATAGGCTTAAAACAATGTTAAAAAGTAGTATGGAAGCATTAGGCACAACAAAGATTGAAACTGATTTGGGGAAAATATCAATAAGAAATAATCCAGGAAGTTTAAAAATAGATGATATGGACCTTATACCAAATATATACAAAGAAGAAGTAGTTACAACAACAGTAAAAGTAGACAGTAATCTTATCAAGAAACAAATAAAAGCTGGAATAGGTATAGAAGGTTGTCATATTGAAGCTGGGACAAGCCTTATTGTTCCAAAAGCTAAAAAGTAGGTGATTATATTGAGTAATAACATATATAAAAAATTAATGTTAGTACAGTCGAAATTAAAAGCACCAAAGAACCAATATAATTCTTTTGGAAAGTATTCATATAGAAGTTGTGAGGATATTTTGGAAGGTTTAAAACCATTATTAAGTGAAGTTGAAGCAATCGTGACTTTAAATGATGAAATACTTCACGAGGGGGATAGATTTTATATAAAAGCTGTAGCTAGCTTTATTGATATAGCAACAGGAGAGAAAGTAGAAGTAAGTGCATTAGCTAGAGAAGATGAAACTAAAAAAGGAATGGACCTAGCACAGGTTACTGGAAGTGTATCAAGTTATGCTAGAAAATATGCTTTAAATGGTTTATTTGCTATAGATGATACAAAAGACAGTGATAGCACAAATAAGCATGATAAAGATAAAGACAATATAACTAGTTTAAATACTGAGAACAAGTGGACTAATCCAAAGTTAACAGATGCACAACTTAAAAGACTTTATGCAATCGCATACAGTAAGGGGATAAGTAAAGAAAAGGTTAAGGATCAAATACTTAAAAAGTTTAATAAAGAGGTTACTAGTTTGACTAAAACAGAGTATGACAAAGTATGTGAAGGATATGAAAATATTAAAGTAGCTAATTAGTAAGAGTAAGGAAGAGTTAATTCTCTTCCTTATGAAATAAATATATACAACAGAGGGAGTTGAGATAATGGCAGACAGAAGAATGTTCTCAAGAAGAATTATTAATAGTGCTAAGTTTTTAAAAATGCCAGTAAGTACTCAATGCTTATACTTTCACTTAGGTTTAAATGCTGACGATGATGGAGTTGTAGAAGCATATATGACAATGAACATGGTGGGAGCTACAGAAGATGATTTGAAAATACTAGTAGCTAAGAATTTTGTACAGGTATTAAATGAAGATTTAGTAACTTACATAACTGATTGGAAAGAAAATAATAAGATTAGGGCTGATAGAAAAGTAGACAGTATATATAAAGATTTGATATTGCAAGTTAATCCAGATGTACAATTATTAGAAAGTAAACAGAGGGCTGACAGAAAAAAGCCTAATGGTGGGACGCCCCAAGGACAACCGCCGGACAACCAATTGACAACCAATGGACTGCATAGGACAGGACAGGTTAGGACAGGACAGGTTAGTATAGGTCAGGACAACACTATAGAAAATGATTTGGTTGTTGTTAATAAAATAAAATCTTATTTTGATTTATCAGGAGAAGAACTTTTAAAAATACATAATGCTTTTAAAGAAGTTAATAAAGATACGAGCTATTTAGAAGAAAAGTTAATACTCACTAAAAATACAGATTGTAAAAGTGTTGTAGGTTTTCTTATAAAAGCAATTAAAGAGGATTATAAACCACATAAAAACAATGTAACAAAGTTTAAACCTAAAGTTACGAATTTTCATTATAATGCTGGAAATGAGTCTTTTAGTCAATATGAGCCAGATGAATTAGAAAGGCTTTTGAAAGAAAGCCAAGAAGGTAAGTTTTAAAAAAGAGGAGTAGCTTATTATTAGTTACTCCTAGATAAATCAACTAAGGGGAGTAGATTAAATGTATAGTAGTGTTAGTTTTAATAGACATAAGGTTACAAATGCATTAGCACAAGAAGATCCTACATATGAAAATTATCTTAGATTAGCAGAAGCAATTTTTACAGGAAGAATTAAAGTGGTAGATTTGCAAGACAAGGAAGAAGAAACAAAAAGAATGAAAGAAATTGATGATATGAGAGCAAGGGGAGAAAAAACACCTTATGAAGCAGCAGAAAAGAAACCTAAAAGAATAACTAATACAAAAGGACCTAAAAAAATAATGGTAGAGGTTACAAATTTAGAGACTAACGAAAAAAACATATATAAATCAATGAAGAATTTTTGTGAAGTGAATGAGATATCTTACTCATATATCAAATCTCGATTTAAAAAGGCGAAGAGCAATAAAATCTTATACAATAGGTTAATTATCAATAAGTTAGAAACAGACACAGGAGAAGTTGAAGTACAGCCTCAAAGAGTGTACTTAAATCCTAATATAGATATAAATAAACATAAAACACCTTGGGTGGATGAAGAAAAAGCATTTGTTGCTCAAAATAGACCAGATAAGACTTGGAAATATATTGGAGCATGTCTTGGAAGAAGTGCAGAAAGTTGTAGTAATGTTTTAAGGCATATGAAAAATAAAGGTCAACTTGAATATTATTTAAATTTGTATATATCAGATAAATTGGAGATTGGAGCATAATTAATGAATAAATACAAAAATAAAAAAGTAGTTGTAGATGGAATTAAATTTGATAGTAAACATGAGGCAGAATATTATCTTTATCTTAAGAAATTAAAAGAAGAGGGTAAAATAAAAGACTTTGGATTGCAGCATAAATTTGAGCTACAGCCAAGTTTTAAAAAATATGGTAAAACTCATAGAGCCATAACTTATACAGTAGATTTTGCAATATATCATAATAATGGTGATGTTGAATACGTGGATGTTAAAGGAATGGAAACACAGCAAGGTATTATGAGAAAAAAGATGTTCGATTACCTATTTGATGAAAAGCTCACATGGATACAAAAGAGCATTAAATATGGAGATGAAAATGGATGGATTAATTATGATGATTTGAAAAAAAAGAGAAAAGTAGCTAAAAAAACAGCTTAATAAACAATAGGAGAAATAGAAATATGAATAAATTAATAATGTCTGGAAGACTTACAAAAGATGCAGAATTAAGTTTTATACCAAATACAGGGACACCCAAGATGGTATATACATTAGCAGTAGAAAGGGCATATCAAAAGGATAAGAATAATAAAAAGGTTGATTTTATAAATTGTGAGGCTATAGGTAAACATTGTGAGAACTTATGCCAGTATGTTACCAAAGGCAAGTTAGTTCTAGTTGAAGGAGAATTAAACATAGATACTTACGACAAAGATGGGGAAACAAGAAAGTATACAAAAGTTAAAGTTGATAAACTTGAATTTCTAGCTGGAACTAAGAATGATGAAACTGTATCAGGAGAAAATAATCAAACTTTTCAACCAAGTTATGAACCACCAAAAGGATTAGATCCAAATGGTTTTCAAGCGATAGATGATGACGAGATACCATTTTAGATATGAAATAAAATAATTCATTTATTTCAAGAGCAACCTAAATAGCTAACATTTGTCGAATGTTAGGAAAAAAGATTGACAAAAATGTTGATAAGTAGGAGAAAATGAGGAAATATGAATAACAAATTAAAAGCTAAAGTAGTAAAAAATAGATTAAATAAATACAATGTGATTGTAAACTTTGAAGGTAGAAATATGCCAATGGGACAAACTTTTGATGCAGATACATATAGACTTTTAGAATGGGATACAGAGGATGAAGCCATAGAGTATATATTGAGTCGCAATGATAGGCTTGAATTAGTGAGGCATTAATATGGAATATATATCACAACATCTGGATAATAGGGAGCAGAGAATAAAAAAGATAGCACTACATTATGGTTATGATAGGCAAAGTATTAAATTAATAGAAGAAATGGCAGAACTTCAACAGGCAATATGCAAACATAGAGAAAGTACAGATAAGGCTAAGACACTTGAGGAAATAAAAAGTGAAATAGCAGATGTTTATGTAGTTTTTGAACAAGTTAAATATTTATTAAATATAAAGGATGAAGATATAGAAGAAATAAAAGATTACAAAATAAATAGACAACTTTTAAGAATGAAATCGGAATAGCATTTAATACTTAAAGGTCAATAAAATTAAAGAGGGGGAAATAATGATAAAAAGAAAAGTTGGCAATGTTATATATTTAAAAAATAAAAAAGAAAATTCAATGGAGCTTAGATGTAGCAATTGTAATGTAGTAAAAAATGAAGGTGAAATAACAGTGGAAGTTGACAAGGAAACTGGATTTAAAAAGTATAAATGTGATAATTGTGGGAGTTCAACATTTACACCACAAATAGATTTAGAAGAATACTATATATAATCACCAAGGGGGAACAACATGACAAAAGAAGAGTTAAAGGAATATACAGTGCTAAAAGATGAGGTTGTACAACTTGAGGAACAAATAGTATTTTGGGAAGAAAGAAAAACAAGTATAAAAAGTCAAATAATTTCAGATATGCCTCGAGCAGAAGGAGAAAGTAAAGAGTTGATTGATATACTTGTCAGAATAGAAGATACTATTAAGAATTTAAATAAAAAGACAAACAAGCTTATAAAGAAAATATCGGAAATAGAGGATACAATAGAAAGTTTAGGAGCAACAGAAAGAGTATTAATGAGATATAGATATATAGATAATTTAAGAATGTTCCAGATAGCTCAAAAAATGAATTATAGTGAAAGACAAGCGAATAACATACATAGTTCAGCATTAAAGAAAATAGCATAGAAAGCAAAAGGGGTGGATTTTATAATCTACTTCTTTTTTAATTACAAGGAGTTTATATTACTTTAGAACTTGTGGAAAACTTCTGTATAATAGTGATATTAGTAAGTTTAGAAAATATAAAAGTAACAAAATTATAATTTATTTGATAAAATATAAGATAAATTCCTGAAAATATGATTATTTCATGCTATATATGAGACATTATATATGATAAAAATATAAATAATGTTATAATTTATAATGCAAAATATAACAATACTTTACATATATTACATATAATGGTAAATATATTGGGTGTTTAATAATAAGATAGCAAAACATATCTATAGTAGTTGTCTGAATCGGTCTTCTGAAATGTATATTAGCTAATAACCTAAGTTATTTAATAGTATTACTACATTGTTTATTATGAAAATATGGGAAAGCATAATAAGGGCTAGATTGCAATATGAACGAGTAATATAATGTAAAAAATTTAAGGAGAGTTTTTAATGAGTAAAATAAAAAAAAGTTTTGAAGATTTTAAAGAAGATCCAACGGAATGGAGAAAAGGTACTTGGGATGCTCTTGATGAAAAAAAGATAAAACCTTATAATTTTCTAGTGAAAGCATTGCTTTTAGTTTTAGGATTAATGTTATTAATGTTGTCTTTGGTATATTTAATATGCTTACCAATAGGAGTAATAGTATTAATTTTATCTTATAAATTTGATGCTAGAAAAATGAAAAAGAAGTTAGGAAGTAAAGAAGAGTAATTAAAAATTAGATTAATAAAAAATCCTATAAGTGTACTTAGTACACTAGTAGGATTTTTTTATACAAAGAAATTGATATTTTATTTATCCAAATAACATTGCAGATTATTGCAGAGTAATCCATAGTATTATTGTATTGTGAAGAGATAGGTTAATGGCAGGATTTACTCTTTACTCCTCTTTATATAAATTAATTATATATGTTTTGGAACTAACAACGGAAGGATAGAAGTATAGCTGAACTTCTATCCACTATGAGAGTGCAGGAGCAGTTATCCCCAAACTTTTCAGTTCAATTCTGAAAACTCTCTCCCCGATAGTTATAATAAACCCCTTTCACTGGATGTACTAATGTGCATCCTTTTTTTATTTTTAAATATTAAGGATGTGACTATATGAAATGGATTGATGCAAATTTAATAGCAGAACAAGAAGCAGAAGTAAAAAGGGATAAATGGATATATGAAGATCTAATGAAACAGAAACCTAATTTTGATAAAAGTAAAAGTAAATTTAAGAATATAAATAAAAAACAAGGAAAACCTCGAATAAAGTAGAATTGTATACTTGAAAGAGGTGAATATATGGAGTGGGCTAATATGTCTAAAATGAGAAATAAGAGTTTTTCGTGTGGTTATTGTGGCTGTATTATTGGAAATGATAAGGGTTTCTATGCTAAAGAAAAAAGCGGTCTGTTAGGTAGTTCAGATTATGAATATAGCATATATATATGCCCCAATTGTAATAAACCAACATTTTTTGATGATGAAGAAAAGCAATATCCGGGAGTGAAAATTGGTTCAAATATTCAGAATATAACACATAAAGAAGTGGTAGATTTATATAACGAAGCTAGAAATTGTTTTAGTGTAGATGCATTTACTTCAGTAGCTTTATGTTGTAGAAAATTGCTAATGAATATATCTGTCAACTTAGGTGCTGAAGAAAATAAAAAGTTTGTATATTATGTAAATTGGTTAGATGAAAAAAATTATATTTTGCCAAATGCAAAAAAATGGGTTGATCAAATTAGAAAAATAGGAAATGAAGCAACTCATGAAATTCATATAATAAGTGAGGAAGATGCTGAAAAATCATTAAAATTTGTAGAAATGATACTAAGGTTAGTATATGAATTTCCAGCTATGGTTGAATAGAAATAAAAGAACTCTAGAAAAGGGGGTTCTTTTTTATTTTGTAAAGAAAAGAGGTGAGTTCATGGCAAAGTCTAAATACTTCACTCACGTTGAGCCGAAGCTTACATTAATAGAAGGATGGGCAAGAGATGGGCTCACTGATGAACAGATAGCAAATAATTTAGGTGTAGCTGTAAGCACATTTAATGAATATAAAAATAAGTATCCGAAGTTTTCGGAGTCCCTAAAAAGGGGAAAAGAAGTAATTGACTATGAGGTGGAGAATGCTTTATTAAAAAGAGCTTTAGGTTATGAGTATGAAGAAATAAAATCAGAGTATGAGTGTGGAGAGTTAATTAAAACAACAAGAACTATAAAACATGTTGTTCCAGATACTACAGCACAGATATTTTGGTTAAAGAATAGAAAACCACAACAATGGAGAGAAAAAAAGGATATTGAGCATAGTGGCCAGATAAATAACCCTTATGCTGAGTTAACAAAAGAGCAACTACTAAAACTAGTTAGTGATGAAGATGGATAAAGAATTAATTAAATTAGGAGCTAAGATAGAACTTGCAAGGCGTGGGTTCTTTTTTTATTGTAATTTAAAAGCACCAGATTTCTATAAACCTAATAGAAAATACTTAGTAGATTTATGTGACGACTTCCAAGAGTTTTATGAAGGTGATGATGATGTATTAATTATTAATGAACCACCTAGGCATGGTAAGTCAAGAACAGCTTCTTTATTTGTAGAGTGGGTTCTTGGCAACAATCAAAAAGAAAAAATAATGACAGGATCATATAATGAAACACTATCAACCATGTTTTCAAAGAATGTCAGAAATAGCATTCAAGAAGAAAAGGCAGATATATATAAGCCGGTCTATTCAGATGTATTTCCTGGAGTAAAGATTAAGCATGGTGATGGGGCAATGAATCTTTGGAGTTTAGAAGGTGGATATAATAACTACTTAGCAACATCACCTACTGGTACAGCTACAGGATTTGGAGCTTCTTTAATGATTATAGATGACTTAATCAAAAATGCAGAAGAAGCCAATAATGAAAATGTAAAAGAAAAGCACTGGGACTGGTTTACTAATACAATGCTATCTAGACTTGAAGAAGGTGGAAAGATAGTAATTATAATGACTAGGTGGGCAAGCGATGATTTGGCTGGAAAAGTTCTTGAATGGTGCGAAAGTAAAAATAAAAGATACAAACATATATCTATGAAGGCATTAGTTGATAAGTATAAAAAGCAAATGTTATGTTCAGAAGTATTATCTTATGAAAGTTACATGGATAAAGTAAGTGCTATGGGTGAGGATATAGCAAGTGCTAACTATCAACAAGAGCCAATAGATTTAAAAGGTTGTTTATATACAAGTTTCAAAACATATACAGAATTGCCTCCTTATTTTGAGAGGATAGCTAACTATACAGATACAGCAGATACAGGAGAAGATTATTTATGTAGTATTTGTTATGGAGTTTATAAAAAGGAAGCTTATATATTGGATATATTATATTCTCAAGCTTCTATGGAGGTTACAGAAGAACAAACAGCTAAAATATTATATGAGAATAAAGTAAATGTAGCAGATATTGAAAGTAATAATGGTGGAAGAGGATTTGCAAGGAATGTAGGAAGTATTCTTAATGATAAATTAAAGACTAATTATACTACCATAAGACCATTTCACCAGTCAGGTAATAAACAGGCTAGAATACTTTCTAATTCTACTTGGGTAATGGAACATATTTATTATCCATGCAACTGGAAGGATAAATGGCCAGAATATTATAAAGCAATGGTTAAATACCAAAGAACAGGAAAAAACAAACATGATGATGCACAAGATGCAACAACAGGAGTGGTTGAAAAAATAGCAAATAAAAATAATACAGGAGTAGCAAAGGTTAGAATTTAGGAGGTGAGTATATGTTAACTAATCTTGATTTTTTAAAACTTGGTTCATCGTGGCCACCAGAAAATGAAATACATAGACTAGAAAAATATCATAAAAATCAAATGATATTTGAAGGAGAACATGAGCAAGTTTATAAAGAAAGTTTCAAACGTATTACAAGAGTAATAGGAAACTTTGAAGATATAGTCAGTTATTCTGTGATAGCTAACTTTCAAAAGTTAATATCACTAAAGATAGCTGATTTTTTATTGGGAGAACCACCTAAAATAACGTGTGGTGATGATAATTCAAAGCATCAAACAACATTAGATACTATTTCAGAGAATAGTGACTTGATTAATACTTGTTATAGTGCAGCTATTGATATAAGTAGATATGGTGACAGTGTATTTAATGTTTATAAAGATGAAGAGGGTAAAGGGATTATAGATATAACTCAACCTAGTTTTTATTTCAAAATAGTTGATGCTAAGAATATAAAAAAAGTATTGCATCATGTATTAGCTCATACTTATGAGGTTACTCAAAGTGAAAGTAGCTTATTTTCAACTAAAGAAAATAAAGTTAAATACTTATATGTACAAATACATTCAAAAGGATTCTATGAAGAGATTACATATAGAATTAATAACCGAAACATTATTGATGGAGTAGCTGAAGAACTTAAAAAAATAGATACTGGATTAGATGATTTTGCTATAGTTCCAGTACATAATTTGTTGACTTCAGATAGGGTTTATGGGATAGATGACTATGCAGACTTAGATAGTATTATTTCAGAAATAGAAGTAAGAATAAGTCAAATATCTAAGATATTAGATAAGCATGCCGAACCTTCTGTACAAGGTCCTGAAAGTGCATTAGAAAGAGATTATGATACTGGAGAATATAAGTTAAAAATGGGAAACTACTTCATTAGAGGTACGACAGAAGACCCACCAGTTGAATATGTGACATGGGAAGCACAACTTGAAGCTAACTTTAAACAAATAGAGAAGCTAATAAATATCTTAGCTGTAATAAGTGAAATGGGAAGTGCTATATTTGATAATGAACAAAAGGCAGGTCAGATAGCTTCTGGAACAGCATTAAGGAGAATGATGATTTCACCGTTGGCTAAGGTTAACCGTTCTAGAATGAGATTTGATAGTGGGATTAAAAAAGCTATTAAATTAGCTTCACAATTAGGTGGAGAAAACATCATAGATTTATCAAAAGAGAAAATAAATATATTTTGGAATGATGGTTTACCTGATGATCCAAAAGAGCAAGCAGAGATAATGGGTATAAGAACAGGAAATAAATCTACGTTATCACAGTTTAGTGCTATTCAAAGATTAGATAGTTTATCAGATGAAGATACACAAAAGGAACTAGAAGCAATACTAAAAGATGAAAAAGACAATAATCCAATGTCAAATATGAACTTTGACTATAATAAAGTAGTTGATGAAGATTAATGAAAACTTATGATAAAAAGATTAATCAACTTATTAAAATATATACTCAAGCAGAAAAAAGGCTTATTAATATAATCGGTAATAAGAAGGTTAAAGGTCATGTTACGGATTTTTATGAAACTATGCTGAAACAGGTTAAGCTTGAATTAATGCAATTGCAACTACAAAGTGCTAAATACTCTAAAGATATAGTTAATGAGTTATACATGGAAGCATATTATAATTCATTAGAAGCTTTAGATATATCTAGTATAGGAGATGGATTTGCTCAACTTCACACAGATGCTATAGAGCTTATAAGCGATAATATGGTTAACAACTTTGCAGAAGTAAACAATCAAGTAGGAAGAAGAATAGAGGATAGTATCAGAGATATAGGACTTACCGATACACAAATGAAATTTGCTACTGGACAAACTATTAAGCAGTTGCAAGATGAATTAGTAAATAACTTAATTAAAAGAGGTATAGGAGGAATAGCAGACAAAAGAGGTCGTGTTATTCCTTTTACTAGTTATGCAGAATTATTAAGTAGAAGTATAGTAGCAGAAACTCAAAATACTTGTGTTATGAATGTAGCCAAAGAGCATGAAAAAGACTTAGTTAAAATGACTCAACACAATACAACTTGTCCAATATGTGCAGTTTATGAAGGTAGAGTTTATAGTTTAACTGGAAATGATGAAAGATTTCCTAAGTTGAGTAATATACCAGGTTTTAATAAAGGTTATAACAATATCCATCCAAGATGTAGGCATAGAATAACACCTTATATTGAAAAGTATAATGATGTGAAAGAAGATATAAAAAATAGTAATAGACCTTTTGAAGTAGATAAGGATAAAGAAGCTAGTGTAAAAGCATATCAAGAAGAACAAAATGAAAAGGCTAGATTAAGAAATGATAAGAAGGAGTATGAAAAATATACCCAAATTTTAGGAGAACAAGCACCAAAAAGTTTACAAAGTTTTAGGGAAATAAAGTATAATAATAGTAAGCAATGGAATAAATTAAAAAGCAATTTTAAAATTGTTAGTAAATATAATGTAATAAAAGGTAATGTAACCACATCTAAAATATTAGAATTACATAGTATAAATGAAGAAATAAGAAATAATTTTCCTTCTAAATTTAAAAGGAAAGGCAATATCGCTGCTATGAAATATGATGAAGAGTTGTATTTTGCATATAGTAAGATACAAAATAAAGAGAATGATGGTTATATCAAATATAAAGGAAATAAAGAGAATATAGTATTATTAGAAGAAAATAGAGTATTTAAAACACTACAGATTCCAAAAGAAGGTGGTTGGAATAGGCATATAGATGGTGAGGCAAAATTATTTGAATTTATAAATAAACAAAATAATAAAGATAAAATAAGCAATATTTATATGATTACAGAGCTACCAATGTGCGAAAGTTGCAGATATGTCTTACAACAATTTATAGAAAAAAATCCTAATATTAAATTAAATATTATTGAAGGAGCTGATTATAATGGAAATAATTGAAGATATTAGAGATCATATAGAAGAATCTTTTGATTTATTAGACGAACTAGGTTGTAATTTAATAGGTCTATACAATTATATTAAATATGGAAATGGAGATTTTGATGGCAATCATAAAGACTTGGAGGTTGTGTATAAAATAATATTTGGGTTTAAGGCAATAGAAAATAAATTTGATATTTATAAAGATAAAGAGGAATACTTAAATGCAATAAATAATTTACCAAATAAATATAAATCTGAATTAACTAATGAAGTTGATTTATTAAAAAAATATTTTATAAAATGAATGCACTTACAAGATAAATGTGGGTGCTTTTTTTATTGTCTTTTTTAGCTTGTTTGCAGACGTAAAAGAACAAATTAGCAAAACTCTAGGTGATGTAAACACGTATAAAAACGTAGGAGGAGATTATGACATTATTAGAAATATTAAAAGCTCAAGGATTAAATGAGGAGCAAATACAAGCAGTTCAAAATTCTATGAAGGAAAATAAATTATATACGACTTCATTAGAAAATGTGGATGAAAGATATAATAAGTTGAAAACTCAAAAAGCAGAGTTAGAAGCGCAAATAACTGAAAGAGATAAGCAATTAAAAGACTTATCTAAAAATAATATAGACAATGAAGAATTAACAAAACAGATTGAACAGTTGCAACTTTCAAATAAACAAACTAAAGATGACTATGAAAATAAAATAGCATCTATTCAGTTTGATTATGCACTAGAAGGTGCACTAACTAGTGCAAAATGTAAGAATAATAAAGCTTTAAAGGCTTTATTAGATATGAATAACATAAAGTATCAAGAAGGAAAAATAGAAGGCTTAGAAAGTCAGTTAGAAGGACTTAAAAAAGAAGCTTCTTATTTATTTGAAGCTGAAGAAACACAAGGTGGAAGTGGCTTTAATCCAGGAGGAGAGCCAGGATTTAAAAATCCATTTAGTAAAGAACATTTTAATTTAACAGAGCAAGCTAAACTATTAAAGGAAAATCCTTCTTTGGCAAATAAATTAAGAAATTCAAAATAAAAGGAGTGATATATAATGTCAACTAAAATAGCAGATATAATAGTACCAGAGGTATTTAACCCTTATGTAATAGAAAGGACAGCTGAGTTATCGGCTTTAGTAAATAGTGGAATAGTAGTAAGAGATAATGAATTAGATTCATTAGCAAGAGCAGGTGGCAAATTAATAAATATGCCATTTTGGAAAGATTTAACTGGTGATGATGAAGTACTTAGTGATAGTGGAGCCTTAACTCCAGGAAAAATAACATCTGGACAAGATGTAGCTGCTTTATTAATGAGAGGTAAAGCTTGGTCAGTAAATGATTTAGCTAAGGCCTTAAGTGGAGATGATCCTATGAAAGCTATAGGTGATTTAGTAGCTGAATATTGGGCAAGAAGAAGACAGAAAACTTTATTAGCAGTTCTAAAAGGTGTATTTGAATCAAGTACAATGAGTGGTAATGTGCATGATATATCAGCATTAACTGGTGGAGCTGAAAAAATAAGTGGAACTTCATTTATAGTTGCTAAAAATAAGTTAGGTGATGCATCTGACAAATTAACAGCAGTAATGATGCATAGCGCAGTATTTACATCATTAGAGCAACAAAATTTAATATCTTATATACCAAATTCTCAAGGTGTTGTAGAGTTCCCAACGTATATGAATAAAAGGGTTATAGTTGATGATGGTTGCCCTATTAATACTGATGTATACACTACATACTTATTTGGCCAAGGAGCTATAGGAGAAGGTAATGGAGAGGCTCCAGTTCCTACTGAAACAGACAGGGACTCATTAGCTGGTGAAGATATACTTATAAATAGACAACACTTCATATTACACCCAAGAGGAGTTAAATTTACTAATGCTAGTGTAGCTGGTGAATCTCCTTCAAATACTGAATTAGAAAGCCAAGCTAACTGGAGCAGAGTTTATGAAAATAAAAATATAAGGATAGTTGCTTTTAAGCATAAAATATAGGTGGTATAAATGAGCGTTACAGGTTTTAATAGAAGAAGAAGGGAATTAGCTAAAGAAATAGAATCTAAAGAAGCTAATAAAATTGATTATTCTAAAATGAAAGTTGAAGATTTAAAATCTATAGCTGAGAAATTAGGTATAGAAAATTACTTAGATATGAAAAAAGCTGAACTTGTAGAAAGTATAGAGGAGTTAGGGTAAAACCTAGCTTCTTTTTAATTTTAAGTAGGTGAGATTGTGATTAATATAGAAGATGCATTAAGTTATTTTCATAATGAGAGATTATTTGGAGATGATTTTATAAATGCAGAACAAAATAGGCAAAATCAAGCTATAAAAATGGCCACTAATCAAATTGGTAGGTTGAAGTTTAGCATGTATGTTGATGATCTAAAAGAGAATTCAGTAAAAAAGGCTGTTTGTGAACAGGCGTTATATTTAATTCAAACAGCAAATAGTCAAAGACAAAGATTAATTGACCAGGGAGTTACAAGTTTTAGTGTAGAGGGACTTAGTGAAAGTTATGATAGTAAGAAGGTTAAAAATAAAGTATGCAGTGAAGCTATGGAGTATTTAAAACCTTATTTGTTAGGATGTGTTGTTATATGTTAAGAGACTATTTAGGTCAGACATGTACTTTAAAAAGTAAAATAGGAAGTAATGTATATAATGAAGCAGTTTATGAAGAGAAAGAAATACTTTGTAGGCTAGTGGATAAGTACAAGGTTATTACTAATTCAAAAGGTGATGAAGTAGTTTCAAGTGGCGTTATACAATGTGTGGAGCATATTAAAGCTGGTGACTTGATTAATGATAGAAAAGTTATTTCAGTAAGCTATATGACTTCATTAGATGGAATAATTGGATATAGAGGTTATTTAGTATGACGATAGAATTCAAAGGATTAAAAGAATTAAATGCTAAGCTTGAAGAGTTATCGAAGATAGCTCATAACGAAGCAGTAAGTGAATTAGAAGATATAGCTTTAGATTTAGGGAGTAAAGCTTCTGATAGTGCTCCAGTATTAAATGGAGACTTAAGAGGCGATTTAGCAAGACCTAAAAAAGTAAATGAATTATCTTGGAAAGTAGGTTCAAGTTTACCTTACGCAAGAAGACAACATGAAGAAGAGTATAAACACCCTAGAGGTGGAAGTTCTAAATTCTTAGAAAAGCCTTTTAGGGAAAATGTAAATAAATATACAAATGCAATAGGAGAAGCTATAGGGAGGAAGCTAAGATAGATGGAGACTATAGCTAATTTTTTAAAAGATAAAATTGATATTCCAATTACTATTGGAAGCCTTATTGATGGAAATGGAGTAGGCTTATTCTCTACAAGTGGACTAGAGCCTACTTTTTATTTTGATGATGAAGTTCCGTTAGAATACAATGGACTTCAAATAATATCAAGAAATGAAAGCTATTCTAAAGGTGAAAAAATTATTAATGATATATTTAGCATAATGAATAGTTTGGAAGGATATAAACCACAACAGAGTCCTTTTCATATAGGCAAAGATGACAAAGGAAGAAGTGAGTTTAGTGTAAATTACATAATTATGAAAGAAGGTACTTAACATGGCTTTAACAGGTGAAAAAGGTGCAATAAAAACTGGTTTAAATTCAGTTACTAAAATGGAAAATTGGAAACTTAATATAAAAGCAAATGAAGTAGACACTACAAGTTTTGATAGTGATGGATGGGAAGAAACTGAAATTTCTACAAAAGGTTGGGAACTATCAATGGAAGGTGCATTTAACAAAGCAGATACTACAGGTCAAAAAGCAATTATGGCAGCTATAGCTAGTGGAGAGGATTTTCCGGTGGAATTATATACCAATAAAGATGATGAAAAAGCGGATTTTAGTGGGAATGTTAAGATAATTGGACTTGATGTTGAAACTACAGTAAAAGATAAGTTGAAAGTATCTATAAAAGCCAAAGGCAATGGAAAATTAACAGGATTAGAAGCGAGTTTAATAGTATAGGAGTAGGAGGGAACACATGAAAAATAAAGCTGTAAAAGTTGGAGATAAAGAAATATTTGTGGTTGAAAGAAGAATAAAGGAATTAAAAGAATTATTTAAGGATTTTTCAGAAAGTTTCAAAGGCTTTTTAGAAACTGATCTAAAAGATAAAAATACTGATGATATAGTTGATATTATAGTAAATGAAATGGAAAATAAAATAACTTTGATATTCCCACAATTAACCACAGAGGATATTGATAATGCTTATCCTTCTGAAATATCAGCATTAGTTGAAGCTTTTGTAGATGTAAATTTTACAGGAGCAAAGAAGGTTATTTCACAAGTTATGAGACTAGCATAGATGAATTAATTTTCTTTGCAAAAGAGTATAACTATAAAAAGGCAGATATAGAGGAGTTAACAGTAAGAGAAAAAGCTGAAATGTTTGACTCGGATATAGCTGTATATGTTAAGCAGATTAATTACTATGAAAATATGAGTAAATTTGCTAAGTTAGGAATGTGGATTATACAGTGCCTAGGTGGAGATATAGATGATATTGAAGTTCTAATTGGTGAAGCTCCTAGCTTAGAAGCTAAAAGAGAATTAACTCAAGATGATTTAGAATTAATTGAATTTGCTAGAACTAATAGTCTTAAATATAAAGTAACTAACAAAGGTATAAAAATAAGTAAATAAATATAATTTTAGTTTTACTGTTTATTTTGAAACTTCAATATACTACAATTAAAAAAAGTATACATATTTGGAGGGGAAAATGTTTAAGAAAATACTAAGTTTTATATTAATTTGTATTATTTCAATACCTTTAGTAGCTTGTGGAGGCAATGAAGAAGATACGAGCGAAATTGAGAAAGTTGATGAAATTACTCTTACTAAAGATGAAGAAAATAAAGCATTGGAAAATATAAATTTGATGTGTGAAGATACAGCATATGATAAAGCTGACATCAAAATAAAAACAGAATTACAGGAAGATTATACAAAGACAAGTAATGTATTAAAGTTAATAGTTATAAAAGATAGGACTGAAGTTGAAACATATTATAGCCTAAATGGTGCTGGTGATGATATTAAGGATTCAATAAAAAAATCATTAGCATTAGATACAGCAATAACATCAGCTAGTGAAGAAATAAATAAAATAAATGATTTTGATAAAATAGTTGCCGTACTATATAGTTCGGAGCAAGACTACAAAGATGATAATTCATATTGTACTGATATATTAAATATAGAATAACCTAAAGGCCAGTTATCTGGCCTTTTTTATGTCTAAAAATAGAAAGCGAGGTGATGAAATGGCAACAATCGGAGAATTATTTGTTAATCTTAATGCTAATACATCTAACTTTGATAGGGGTATGGATCGAGCGAGTAACAAAGCTAATGGATTAGGACGTGTTATTGAAACTGTATCAAAGAATATAGCTTCTTTTATGATTTATGATGTGGGAAAGAAGTTAGTTTCAGGATTTATAGAAGCTACAAAAGCAGGCATAGATTATAATGCTACATTAGAAACTTCTAGTATAAAGTGGGAAACTCTTTTAGGATCTCAAGAAAAAGCTAATAAAATGTTAAAAGATATAGAAAAGTTCGCAGC
Source organism: Terrisporobacter vanillatitrophus (assembly GCF_051148895.1). Taxonomy (GTDB): domain Bacteria; phylum Bacillota; class Clostridia; order Peptostreptococcales; family Peptostreptococcaceae; genus Terrisporobacter; species Terrisporobacter vanillatitrophus. The sequence goes on along the minus strand of NZ_CP154625.1, from coordinate 2,535,419 downwards.
AACTACTCCTTTTGAAAAAATGGGAGTAGATACAATGGCTACTTATTTAAATAATGCTGATATCAAGGGACAAGCATTATTTGACCAACTGACTAAATTTGGAGATTTAGCTGGTGCTTTTGGAATACAGGCAGATAGCTTACAAGAAATGGTAAGACAGTATTCTCAAGTAAAACAGGCTGGAGTGGCTTATACAGAGGATTTAAATATTCTGCAAGAAAGAGGTATTCCTATATTTAAAGCTTTAGGTGAAGAATTAGGGATAAATACAGCAGATGTTAAGAAATGGGCTAGTGAAGGTAAAATATCAGCTGATATATACCAAAAGGCTTTAGACGGATTATCTAAAGACTGTGAAGGTGGTATGTCTAAAATGTCGGAATCTTTTACTGGTGTAATATCTACAATTAAAGATACATTTAGCAAAATGACTGGAGTGTTAGCACAACCTATATTTGAAAAATTGAAAGAAGGATCAGTTCAATTGAGAGATAAATTATCATTAATAGTTGACAGTCTTTCTGAAAATGGACTTATGGGTACTATACAAGAGTTTGCTCCTGGTATTGAGCCTTTTGTACAAACAGCTATTAATATATTCCAAACTATGGCCGACACTATGGGAGTTATAATTCAATCTATGACTGATTTTTGGAATGAACATAAAAGTTGGTTAATGCCATTAATTACTTTTGTATGGACTTTTATAAGCACTTTTATAATGAATACTATTACAGCTATTGGCAATGTAGTTCAAAGTGGACTAGCAATAATAGATGGCATTATTAACTTTTTTCAAAATTTATTTCAAGGTAACTTTAGTGGATGCTGGGAGAGTATAAAACAAATTTTTAGTAATGCTATTACCTTTGTATGGAATTGGATGCAAGTACAATTTGCAGTAAATATCCCCAATATGATTAAAAATTTTGCTAAAAATATTCCTGCCCTTCTTAGTAATATGTGGGGTTCAATAAAAGGTTTCTTTAGTGGAGGTATAAGTGCTTGTTTAGGGTTTATTAAAAATTTAATAAGCAATGGAGTTAGTAACTTTAATACACTTAGAACATTTGGTGCTAACGTTTTTCAGGGTTTATGGCAAGTAGCTAAAAATGCAATGTCTAATCTATTAAAATCTGTAATTTCTAATATAAAACAAGTACCAGTCAATGTGAAAAACTTCATGGATGATGCAATACAATATTTAAAGGATATTAATTTATATCAAATAGGTAAAGATATTATCCAAGGATTAATTAATGGTATAAAAGGAATGGGTAAAAGTGTAGCAGATGCAGTCGGTGGAGCTTGTGATAGTGCTATAGATTGGGCAAGAAAAAAATTAGGTATAAACTCACCTTCAAAAGTATTCAAACAGTTTGGTATATGGACTGGGCAAGGTTATGTAAATGGGGTAGATGAAGAAAATTCAAATGTAGGAAAAGCTAGTGCTAGATTAGCAAATAACGTAGTAAGCGGATTTAATAATAACTATAAAGCTTCGAAAATAAGCACAAATATATCATTGGATAAGCAAAAGTTTGACTATGATAGGATGCAGGAAGTATTTACAGATTCACTGAAGAATTTAGACCTAGGTATTATTATGGATGCTAAAAGAGTAGGTCAACTAACATCAAGATATAGTGACGATGAAATAAAAACTATAAATAAACGTAAAAATAGATTGGCAGGTGTATAAAATGAGCAGTTTTTTGAAATATAACAATATAGTCATTACTGATTTAGCCAAAATAAATAAAATAGAAAAGGCTTTGATCCCTGCTAGAGAAATAAATACAATAGACATATTTGAAAGAAATGGAGAATTATTTGACTCTTCTAAAAAGAAAAGTTGTACAATTAAAATTAAGTTACATATTAAAGGTGATACTGTAGAAGATTTTGAAGATAAGAGAAGAAATATATTATTTGCTTTTGATGTAGATAGAGCGAGTTCATTATATTTAGAAGAAAATAAGTTCTGTTATGCAATGCCAAATGAAGAAATTACAGAAGAAGAAATAAATAATAAGCAATGCTTTTTATTTGTAACTTTACTTATATTTGAACATGTATTTTATGATGAAAATGCAAAAGTATTTGAAGGTAGTAAAGAAGTTGAATGTATAAATGGAGGTGATTATGAATGTTTTCCTATTATAAACTTAGGATTTTCAAAAGAAGCTCAATTTGTACAAGTTGAAAATATATCAAATGGAAAGAAAATACTTGCAGGTAATCTTCCAGAATTAGAATTACCTATTCAATCAGAAAAGACAGATATTATTATTGATGAATGTGAAAGTATTTCAGATTGGACTACTGGAACAAATAGTGTAGATTCTGGAAGAAGTACAGATGGAACACTAGCGCTTACTAATAATGGTGATGGAATAAAGGTAGGAACCTATGGAAGTGATATTGGGAATTGGAAAGGTGTAGGAGCCAGAAAAAATTTAGGCCAAAATATAACTGATTTTTATGTAGAAGCTACTTTGGCGCATAATAGTTCAGGTATAAATGGAGATCCTTCTGTTGGAGTGAATGCCACACATAAGGAAGAGATAAAAACAGGTAGTAGGACAAAGTATTATCAGGCTACAGGAACAACTAATGTAAGGAGTGGACCATCTACAAGATATAAAAAAGTTGGTACTCTAAAAAAAGGTGATAACGTAACTCCTATATCAGTTAGTAAAAGCTGGATAAAATTCACATATAAAGGCACTGAACGATATGTAAGTACTAAGTATATGAAAGTAAGATATAAAGATAATACAACTACTATTACTACTAAAAACTTTGTTACAATAAGTCCAACTTATTTAAGAACAAGTTATAATAAAAAATCTAAAATCAAATGTACTATTTCAGCTGGTGATACTGTCAGACTTATAAGTAGTACAAAATATCTAGACCCTTCAGACCAAAAGAAGCAAAGGTATTATTATAAGTTAAGAGAAAAATATAAAGGTTATACAGGTTATGTTGCTGTATCTCAAGTTATGGAAGCATCTGATACATATTATGAATATGATGAAGAATTAGAAACTGCTGATGATAAAACTGCAGCACTTGAAATATATGGCTATAGTGAAAATAATGAAAAGATATTCCGACTTGGATTGTATGACGATGATAAATACTATGAATTTACTTATCCCTTAATTCAGATTGGCTCAAAAGACTTTTTAAAAGACAAAACTATAGCACCTAAACCAAAAACTGAAACATCTGTAAATTCTAGTGATGATAAGTTAACCGTTACAACTGATACGATACTATCAGGACAATATGGTGAGTGGAATGATTTTTATGGTAAGGTTGGAATACAAAGACAAGATAATGAATGGTTTGCTTGGGTGTATAAGTACAAAGATGGTAGATTGGTAAAACGATTAGTTTCAGATAAAATTACTGTAAATGGCTCACCTAGTCAGGCTTTATCTTATATTGTACTTTATATAGGAACTCAAGATATTAATAAAGCTAGTGGTACTGCACTTTACAAATTGGAAGTTAAAAACTTAAATCCGACAACTGAAGAAGAAAGTAATATTTTAAAATTTAACCAAGGTGATGTATTAAAACTAGATTGTTATAATAACGCAGTCTATTTAAACGATAAAGAATTTTCTAATATAGATATAGGCTCACAGTTTTTTGAATTGGAACAGGGAGAAAATATTATTAAAGTTAGAAGTGATGATGAAGATATATCCACTGATGTAATTTTTAACGAGAGGTGGTTTATATAAATGAATATGATATTTGTATTTGATAGTAATAAAAAGTTAATAGGATTTTTAAGTAATAATGGTGCTAATCCAATGGCACCATTTTTTTATGATTTATTTAGGCAAGCATTAACTACTGGTGCAGATACATATGAGTTTACAACTCTAAATAATAGCTACACTTCAAGGATAATAAAGCCAGGTAATTATGTATTATTCTTTTATGATAACAAATATAAAATGTTTCAAATTGTTGAACAAAAATATGAACATAATCGAGGAAGTAAACATGTTACCTCATACTGTGAAGGTGTAGGTCTTGAACTATTAACTGACTATGCAGATCCTTTTATGATAGAAGGTAATTTTAAATTATTTTTAGAAACTGTTCTGCAAGATACAGAATGGAAAGTTGGACATATAAGTGATACTTTAGTTCATAAAACAGCCTTGGTAAAAAGTACTAAAAGAGAAAAAGTATATAAGTTAATTCAAGACAATATTTCCATATTTAATGTTGAAATAGAGTTTAGAGTTGAATTTAATAGAAATAAAGTAACTGGAATGTATATAGATATCTACGAAGAAGGTGAAAGAGGAAGGAAAACATACAAAAGGTTTGAATATGGAGATAATGTAATAAGCATTGAAAAAAATGTAAATATTTATGACTTTGCTAGTGCAGGTATAGGTGAAGGTGAAGATGGTATTGACTTCAAAGACGTTGAATGGAAAAAAAGTCTTGGAGATCCAACAGATAAACCTATTGGCCAAGATTTTGTGGTTAACCATGTTGCAAATGATAGTTTTAATAAAGGTAAAAAATATATAAAGAAATTATATAACTTTAATACTAAAGATAAAAGAGAGTTATTAAGATTAACATATGAAGCATTATTAAAAGATGGAGAACCTAAAATTGACTATGAAGTTAACTTAGGATTAAGAGGTGAAGAATATAAGTCTATAAGAATAGGTGATACTGTTTATGTTATTGACTTTGATTATTTTCCTGTAGTAATGCTTGAAGCTAGAATTGGATTATTAGAAATTTCTTTTACTGATCCTCGTAAAAATAAATGTCTTTTGTCAAACTATAAAGAAGTTCAAAGTAAGATTAAATCATTTAGTAAAGAAGATATAATGAATGATGTCTTAGATTATATATCAAAATTAGAATTAGGTGTTATAACTGAGACTGATATGAAGATATTAAGGGACTACATGGAAAAGATGAATTTTACTAAAAATGAGATAGATTCATTATTCTCAAAATATCAAAATATTATTGTAAATGGTGTTGATATTAAAGGAAGCTCTATAAATATAACTCTTGATGATAAAAGATATTATAAATGTGATTTATTAGATAAATTAGTGTTGAAAGTTGCTAATATCACAAATAGTAATTTTAATAGCATAATAGAATTTAGCACAAAGTATGACTGCTATCCTATGAAGTTAGAGCAAAGTAATGATATTTGGATGATAGGAGAAGATTGTAAAAATGGAGTACTTATAAATAAGGCAGACACGAAATACAGAATAACTGTTACCTATATAAATAATGTAGGTTATCCTCGAAAGTTTAAGGGGCAAGTAGAAGTTGTAAATAGAGGTTCTATGAATTATAAAGTACCCTCTAAGTTTTCAAAAGCTGACCAATTAATTACTTTATCATTGCAATATTACAACAACAGAGGCTTATTTAAATATAATCAATTAACTCCATTAACATATTATTCTCAAGGCAAAAAACCTTCTGATTATGCTTCTAATTGGAAAATTGGAGGGTTATTTCACATTGATTGTAGTACATTCATAAACCAATTATTTAGAGCAAGAGGATATGATAATAGTATTTATAAAAACTTAACATATGGTATGGGGTCAAGTGCCAAATATGGTTGGGGATTTGACATAGGAAGAACTGCTAGTGCACAGGCTGAATGGTGTATAAAAAATGGATATCAATTAAATATATCAACTACAAATGAAACTGAATGGTGGAATTTACTACCTGGAGATTTAGTATTTTGGAGTGCTAGAACAGAATCATCTGAAACAAATGTAGAAAGCAGATACATGCAGGTAAGCCATGTAGCAGTCGTGAGAACTCCTAAAAATTCAAATAATCAAACTACAACTATGGAAGTTACTACAAATAGTGATGTTGTTCTTAATAGAACATTGCAAAATAACTTCCCAGAAAAAATATTATTCTTTGCAAGGGTTAGGAGGTAAGCTGTGGGTTTACAAGATAGTTATAATAACTTTAATTCTTCCAGTAATTCTCTTATAAGCCTTATAGAAGGTATTATTTCAAATGGTGAATTTACAGAAGAAGATAAAAATAATTTAAATACTTTAAAAATAGGCTATAATTCTTCTTACATTGATATTAAAGAAGAATTGCAAAATGCTAGTAACATAGAGCTTGAAAAGAAAATAATTGAAATAGCTAGCAAAAATTCTAATTTATCTCAATTAGATGTGTTTAATGCTCTAACTAACAACGGACAAGCTCAAGGTATTTTTATTGATGAAGAAACAGAAGAAGTATACATTAACGCAGAATTTTTACAAACAAGAGGTTTACGAGTTGTAAATGATAATAATGAACAAACCTTATATATAGATGAAAATGGAAATCTTACTACATCTGGTGATATAGTAGGTGGTACTATAACAGGTGCAAAATTACAAGCACTTACTATAGATACAAATGAAGTTAATATCCAATCACAAGATGGTGGAATGGTGCTGAAGGGTGCTTTGCAAAAGTTCACAGACGAAAATGGCAATGTAAGAATTTTAATCGGTAAAGATGCAGACAATACATTCAAATTTCTCCTACTTGGTGAAAATGGTTCGACTGTACTTATAGATGAAGATGGAATTAAATCAGATGCAATTGCAACTGGAACTATAATAGGTGCACATATTAAAGGTGAAACAATCGAAGGAATTCATATAAAAGGTGAAACTATAACAGGGAATCATATACAAGGTGATTCTATTACTGGTACACATATTAAAGGAGAAACAATCGAGGGTACACATATTAAAAGTAATACTATAACTGGTACCCACATCCAAGGTTATACTATTGGAGCAGAACATATACAAGCAGGCTCTATAACTGCTAATAACATTGCTTCTGGAACTATAACTTCAAATGAAATAGCGAGTAATTCTATTGTTGCTTCAAATTTAAAAACTGGAACAATCACTGCTGAGTCAGGAGTAATTGCAAATGGAGCCATAACAACAGCCATGATAGGTACTGGAGTTATAGGTGAATCTCAAATAGCAGACGCATCTATAACAGATGCTAAAATAGTCGAATTAACAGCAAGTAAATTAACAACTGGAACATTGGATGCTGCTAATATAGATGTTATAAATCTGAATTGCGCTAATTTAACAGTTGGCACGATAAATGGACAACAAATTGCTTCTGGATCAATAGATGGAGGTCATATTAAGACTGGAATTATAAAAGGAGAACATATAGGAGTAGGAACAATAAAAAGTGACAATATAGCAAACGGTTCAATTACCGAAGACAAAATACCACTAGGAGAAATTGCAGCAAGTAAATTAAACATATCATCGCATATGTTATTTTAAAAAATAAAACGAGGAGAGGTATTAAATTATGTTATTTTTTAAAAAGAAAAGAAAAGAAGACACAGAAATAGAGAAAGTAGTAAAAGACATATTAGATAGTGAATTAAAATCTATATTACACGATGTAACTTATAGACTAGAAACGTTGTATGCAAAAGAATTTGATAAAATTAATAATACTATTTCTAAAATAAGTTCAAGAGATTTAAATTTAGCAAGTCATATGTTAGATGGATATGTTATAGAAGATAACAAGCCAACTACTGGTTCAATTCAATGGACTGATTGTAATATAGTATACAAAGGAGTCAATTATACAATAGTAAATGGAAGTACAAACAAGAAATATGTTTGGTGGGATTTTTCTGCTACAGATAAAACAGTATATCAAGTATCAGATACAAAACCAACTTTAGAAGAAGATGATGTACTTGTGTTTATAAATGACGGAGGTATGCATTCAACAGTAATTGGTAGTGGTAAACTTACTCATGGAGCAGCGATAGCTAATGGTTCTTTATCTGGTGGAGAATTAAAAAATGGTGCTATTGGAACGTTACAAATAGCTTCTGGAGCAATTAATAGTGGTTTAATAGCTTCTGGAGCTATAACTTCTGGAAAACTTGGAAGTGGAGCAGTTTCAACATCAAACTTAGCAGCTGGAGCTGTAGATGCTAATGCATTAGGCTCAGGAGCTGTAACAAGTACAAAAATAGGAAGTGGAGCTGTAACTTCTACAGCTATAGCATCGGGAGCTGTTGGTTCTACAGCTATTGCAGCAAACGCTGTTACAGCTACACAACTTGCATCTGGAGCAGTTACATCTGGCAAAATAGGCTCAGGAGCTGTCTCAAGTACTAATTTAGCCTCTGGAGCAGTAACTTCTGCAGCTATAGCAGCTGGAGCTGTTGGTTCTACAGCTATTGCGGCTGGTGCTGTAACAGGTACTCAAATAGGAGCCGGAGCAGTTGCATCAGATAAATTAAATATAGCTGCCCATATTATATTTTAAAATTAAAAGAAAGTAGGAACTCATATGAGTTTTACAATACAAAATAACACACCTTCCGCAGGATGTATTCAATGGTCAAATTTAAATATGACATATAAGGGTGTAACTTATGCAATTGTTAATGGATATACAAATGCAACATATGCATATTGGACACCTACTTATCCTAACAATTTAGTTGTTAGTAATGTATTTCCAACATTAGGAAATGATGACTGTTTAATATTTTTAAATAAGGGTGGTATATCAACAACAGTGCCCACTGCTACTATAGTTCCTGGAGATTTATTAGTTCCAGGAACTATAACAGCTAATGCTATTGCTGCAAATACAATAACTGGAGATAAAATAGTAGCTGGAACTATAAGTGCATCAAATCTAGCAACAAATAGTGTGAGTGCAGATAAAATAGCAGCTAATGCAATAGGAGCAGATAAAATAGCAGCTAATGCAATAATAAGTGATAAAATATTAGCAGAAGCAGTAACTGGAAATAAAATCGCAGCAAAAACTATAACTGCTAATAATATTGCTGCAGAAACAATAACTGCGAATGAAATAAAAGCAGCTACAATTACATCAAGTGAAATAGCAAGTAATACTATAACTGCTAGTAATATTGCTTCTGGAACTATCTCAGCAGATAAATTAAAAATTCAATCAAGAGATAGTTTTTCAATAAATCCTAATTTCTTAAATTGGACATCGACTTATCCTTTAGGAATAAGTTCTTGGTCATCAAGTGTTGGTACAAAAGTTTTAGTAGATTCAAGAAATGTTCTACAATATCAAGTTGATGTTGCTACTACTCAAATGGGAGCATATCTACAAAAAAGTTTTTTTAATAGTGGATTGAGTCTAGATGGAATAGAATATATTGGTCTTGAATCAAAATTCAGATTAACAAGTGGTACAAATCCTGCAGGAGCATGTATGTTACTAGATATACATTATACAGATGGAACTTACGATAGACTTACTTTAAGTTTAAAAACTATTTTCCCAACTGTAACAACAAATACTTGGTATACAGCAAAAAAAGTATTTAAAGTTCCTAACACACAAAAAACATTTAAAGAAATATCTGGATATTTATTAGCAAACTGGTCTAGTGAAACAAATACTGTAAAAACTATACAGTTTGCAGGATGCAATGGTTATGCTTGTACAGAGCAAGACTATTTAACACAAACTTGGTCAGTTGGCACAGAGATAAATGGTGCGAATATCAAAACAGGAACATTGGATGCCAGTAGAGTATTAGCAGGAACTATTAAAGCTGATCAAATAGATGTTGCAACACTTACGGGAAAAACATTAACTTCTGGAAGAATTATAGGTACAGTAATTCAAAATGCAGAAACTAATCCTACATTTAAAGTTGAAGCAAATGGAAATATAACTGGAGCTTCAATAACTGGTTCGAGTGTAACTACTATAGCTAATTCAGGAGTATATCAATATACTACGCAAATTGTTAATGGTGTTATTACTGGTTCTGCTCTACAAAGTGGAGAAGTTCAATACGAATCAGAAATTGCTCCAAAATATATTAATTTATTTGAAAATGGTGGTACCGGAACATCTGTAATGAATCTTGCTATAGATAATATTTTTATGAGAAGACAAGATGGATTATATATCGTTGACTTGGGAAGAAAAGATATTAATGGCTATTATACTAACTATTTAGGTGTAAATACAACAATAGATGCAAATTTAACTGTAAATGGTACAATTACTGGTTCTTTAAGTGGTAATGCAACTACAGCATCTACACTACAAACAGCTAGAACTATAAACGGAACTAGTTTCAATGGTAGTGGAAATATTACAACAGCTAACTGGGGAACAGCTAGAAACTTAACTATAGGTAATACAGCAAAATCTGTAAATGGTTCTGCAAATGTATCTTGGTCAACTGCAGAAATAGGAACATTTAGGGCAGTAAATGCAAATGGCTATTATGGATTAGGACTTCCTGATGGCACTACTTCTAACTGGATAAGAACAACTACTAATGGTATTATTCCATATACGTCTGGTGGAAGTAGTTCAATAGGAACATCTTCATGGAGATTTAATAATGGATATTTTGATATGATAGATGCAAATGGTGGAGTAACTTCACCAGGAATAAGAAGTACAGGTGAATTGATTCTTGCATGTGATAGTGCAAATATAGACTATACTGGAACAATAGCATCTAGGATTAGATATAGAAGTTCTAGTGGTAACTATTATTTTGACCCACATGAAAATGGTACAGTAAGACTTGGAAGTACAACTTACAGTTGGAATATCGTGTATTCAAAAAATGGGGTTAGTACGACATCTGATAGAAACTATAAAGAAAACATAAAGTATGTAAATAAAGATGCTACATGTTTTAGTAATGCAGACATGTACAAATTTATGAAAGATGATTATTTACTTGCACAGTACAACTACATTGGTGATGATATTGAAGATGAAAAAATATCTGCCATCGCTCAAGACTTACTTGTAAACATAGATGGAACTGACAATAAGTTAGGACAATTAGTAGTCAACTACAAAGATGCAGTGGAAATGAATGAACAAGGTGAAAATTCAAAACTAAGCATCAACCAAACACAATTGTTAAATGTAGCAATTGGAGCATTGCAACATGCAATGTTTAAAATAGAAGAATTAGAAAAACGAATAGGAGAAAGTATATAATATGCAATTAGATATAAATGAAATAATAGAAATATTCACTAAAAAAATGGGTGATAAAGAAAAAGAGAATGTAATGTTACAGGCTCAAATAATTCAATTAAGTAAACATGTAGAAAGTTTAAATGAAAAAATAGAAGATTTAGAAACACAATTAGAACCATTGCCAGAAATGGTCCAATAAGAAAAAGACAATGAAGGTAGAAATACCTTCTTTTTTAATACAAATTTATTTATAAAAAGGAGAAAGAGACAACATGGAAATAACATTAGAAGTATTATTTAAAGTATTTTTTGTAGGAATATCAGTAGACTTTATTGCAGGAATATTAGCAGCTGCTAAGGAAGGAGGATTAAAATCAAGGAGATGTAGTGAAGGAATGTTTAGAAGCTTTGGTGAGTGTATAGTTCTTGGTATATTTATAGCCTTAGATTATTTTATACCTCAAATTAGTGCGTACATAGGAACATTTATTATAGGGTTTATTTTTAAAGAGGGACTTAGTATCATAGAAAACTTAGTAAGGTTAGATGTATGGGTTCCAAATAGCATAAAAAGAACTTTAGAAGTTGGAGCAGATAAAGTTGATAAATTAAATAATTAGTTAAAAAATAAAGTGACTTTGTTTAGATCATAGACAAGTCACTTTTTAATTTAATAAAAAATAAGAAAAAGAAGGTAAAAATATGAGTAAAATAACTAATGGAGTAATAAAAAATGGAATAAAAATAGGATATGCTACAGTAATAAGCACAGATTTATTAAAGGCTGGTCATGCAATACCATATGTGAGTTATAAACCTACATCAATTACAATACACGAAACAGATTGTCCTGATGTAAGTGCAAAGACTATATATAAGTCATTATCAAATGCAAATGTTGATACAACAAGAGCAAAGGCAAGTTTTCAAATAACTGTAGATGCAGATAATATAAGACAATGTGTTAATTTATTAAGAACATGTTGGCATGCTGGAGATGCAACAGGTAACAAGACCTCTATAGGAATAGAAATCTGCCAATATTCGAAAGATAAAGAAAAACAAAAGAAAGCTTACCAAAATACTGCAGAGTTAGTAAAAATATTAAAATCAGAACTTGGTATAAAAAAAGTATATAGACATTATGACTGGACAAAAAAGAACTGTCCATCTTATATGTTAAATAAGAAATACTCAGGGCTTACTTGGGATTGGTTTACTAATCTATTAACTACTAAACAATATAAACAATTGCTAAACGGCGATTATAACAAAAAATATAAAGTTATAAGTAATACTTTAAATGTAAGAGAAGCTAGACCAGATAAAAATGGTAATCTAGCTAAAGTTAAATTTGTACTTAAAGAAGGAGCTATAGTAGAGGTAGGATATGTTTATAATGGCTGGGCTAGCATATGGGTAGAAGGTGATATGGGTTACATAAATACTAGCAATAAGTATATAACATTATTATAAATAACAAAGATAATAATGTGTATCTTCGTTAGCAAACTTTTAATCTATTATTCATTAAGACTGTCAGATGAATCAAAATGTATGTGCTTTAAAGACTAACTGTTATTACACCGGATATGCTAATATGAATAAATAAAGTTACAAATCATGTAAAGGAAGAAAATTATATTCTAAAATTATCGGAGAATATAGATTTGAAAAAAATGTACATATTGTTAAAGGTGAATAAAGTACAAAGGAGATGGACAACAAACCATCTCCTTTGTTATTATATTAAATTTAAGAGTTGTTAAAGAGAATACTTTAACAACCAAATAATAAACACTACCAGAATAACCGCCTTTATTATAACTTCCTTCATCTTTTTTTCTTTGTAAGTTTCCCATATAATATTACCACCGATTGCAAAGTATGGTAATAATACTGAATATGGTAATGAACCTAAATTTGAAAATAATTTAATATATTCTAATAGATATCCAATTAATACTAATATTACTATGATTATAAACCATAATGTATATTCTTTAGCTTCATGTTTGATAAGTGCCACCTCCTTATTTATAGTTGCTAAATATTGTTTATTATAATAAAATTATGCCCGTCTATATGTAACACTGCAATATATAAATTTATATGGATTTTATCGTTATATTAAATTTATAATAGGGGGTAAATAGAAGTGAAGAAAAAATTTATTTTAAAAGTGACATCGTTGGCGTTAATGGGGTTAATGTTATTTAATACTATTGGATGTCCTGTATATGCTAGTGAAGTAGACACAACAACTGATGATTTAGATTCAGTTGTTAATGATAACTCAGAAATCGGCATATATCTTGGAGGTGGACCTAGTCCAAGTGCAGCATGGACAAAATCAGGAACTTATAAAGTTAAATATACAGCTAAACAAGTTAAAAATATGGCTTATATGGCTAAAAAAGCCACATCTGTAGGAAAAGTAGGTGATGCAGCATACAAAATTACCTGTGAATTTATGTCTCTTCTTACAGGAAAGATAGCTGGAGCAACAGGCTACATAGCTGGTAAATATCTAGGATATGTGGCAGCTGTAGATACATATGGAAATATGACTGTACGTAGTTATAATGTTTTAAGTAAAGCTGCTGCTGCAAACAGAAGTGTTACTGTAACATACCAAAGATATGTAAGACCAGCAACTAATACTGATTGCTTAGCAGAGGCTATAAGTTGGAAATAAATTTAAAACAGAAAATTATAATTAATTTATATGTATAAAATTCCTAGAGTGTGTCTATAATTTTAATATATGTTAAGTATTAAAAATTTGTAAATGAAAAGGCTAGTATGGAATTATCCTTACTAGCTTTTAATTTATTCTTCATAAAATTAGATTTCTTAAATAGTAAATGGATAAACTATTTTAGTACTTAATTTTCTATGTATAATTTTGCAGTTACACTAGAACTGGTAATCAGTTAGCTGGAGTAACTACCTTACACTTATCAGAAGTTTGTAAAGCATCTACAACTCTAAGTATTTCAGGAATATTTCTTCCTGTAGTAAGTGGATAATAAAGTATTGTTCTTAGAATTTGTTTATCATCTATTATAAATACAGTTCTTACAGTTGATGTAGAACTCATTTCTTCGGAAATCATTCCGTATTGTTTTGATATTTTCATATCGCGATCTTCAATAATTGGGAAAGGTATAGTTATTCCTGTAATTTGTAAAATATTATATACCCAAGCTAAGTGAGACGTATTGCTATCAACACTAAGTCCTAATAATTTAGTATTTCTTTTTTCAAACTCTGGAGCTAAGTTTGTAAATGCTATAAATTCACTAGTACATACAGGAGTAAAATCTCCTGGATGAGAAAATAGTACTAACCAACTTCCAGTATAATCAGAAAGTTCTATGGGCCCAAATGTAGTATTTGCTTTAAAGTTTGGGGCCTTTTCTCCTAAGTTTGGAAGACATGCCATAAAAATCACCTCGTTAAAAAGAATTATATATCTATTTATTTTATTAATTATTAAGACTTAATGTTACTAATTTAAGATATTTACTATTAAAATGTTATATATTTAACAATTAGTTTTCACAAGATTATAAAATAACTTTTTTTTCTACAATATATTCTATAAACATTGCCAATATTGTATAAGTTTGTTATTATTATAGATATAATGTTATTTTTATAAATATATATAAAGTTGAGGTGAGGGGCATGAAAAAAACATTTAAGAGGTTAATAGGAAAGAGCATAAATATGTTTGATCACATAAGAAAAATAGGGGAAAGAACGTTAAAGATTACAGCACAGTCGGCAGTTGTTTGTTGTCCTGTGGTATTAACACTAGTTATAGTTAATGCAATACTAGGTGTAAATATAAGGTTTAGTTATTATTTAATATTAGCTGGATTAGTTACAGTATGTTCATCTCTAATATTATGTGCGTTTAAATGGGAACAAATTATTGCAAAACCTATTAAGATATCTAAGAAAAGTGTTCCTGCTAAAACTGATAGAAAAACACAAAGAGCTATTCATAGAAAGAGAAAAAGAATATCTTAGTTAAGAGACTTTAAATAAACCGCAATTTATTTTTAATAAATTTGCGGTTTTTTTATATTTAAAACATATTATTTTATAAGAGTAAATTGACTAAGGAGGTTAATGATGAAATTTTCGGTTTTTAGTAAAAGTGTGGTAGGATACAAAAATATAATTAAAAATAAATCATCGCAAGATTATTTGAAATTTGAAAATATAAAAGATGGATTAATATGTGCTGTAGCAGATGGTCATAGTGGTGATTTTTTTATTAATAGCCATTTAGGATCTAAGTTTGCATGTGAGGTGGCAATTGAAATATTAAAAAAATATGCAGATGAAGATATTAGTAAAATTAAAACTTTATTAGATAATAAAACATTACAAAAAGAAATTTGTAAAGGTTGGAGAATGTTAGTTGAACAAAACATGAAAAATAGCCTTCCCATGGTATTTAAATATAACTATTTCGTATACGGAACTACTTTGCTAGGGGTTATGATTAAAAATGAATATATAATTTATTTAAAACTTGGTGATGGAGATATTTTAATTAAACAAGATGATAATATTAAAAAAGTTTTACCTTCATACAATAAAAATATAGTTGACTGTTTAGCAGAGGAAAAAGCTTACGATAAAATGATTTATAAAGTTATAAAAAATGAAATGAATATAAGTAACATAATAATCTATTCTGACGGCTTTGAAAATAGCTTTACTTCATATAAAAGTATGGTAAATGATATAGATAATACATTGATAAAGTACAATAAAAATATATTTTCAAAAATGAAGTTAGAGAAAAATTATGATAAGGAATTAAGTGATTTAAGCAAAAATGGTTGTTTAGATGATATAAGTATAATTTTTGTGAATGTTTTGTTCTAAATATGTAAGTTTAGTGTATTATTGAGGTATGTTGATCTTTTAGCAATATGAATGAAAAAATGAAAAATATGTACATTTATGTTATAATTAATAAAAGTTTGTTTATGGAAAAATTAATTTAAGAAAGGAAAAAATAATGAATTTTAAGGAATTATATGATAAAGTAGTTAATTTAATATATGATAATAGACGAAATATAGTAAGAATTTCATTCTCAGCATTGACTTTATTACTTTTACTCATAGTTCTTTATTTTAGTAGTGATAATTTCAATATAAATAATGAAGTAAATACTTTAATTACATATATAGAAGATAGACAGTATACTATGGCTGAGAATTACTATGATGATATAGAAAAAGAATTTTCTGATTCTAAGATGAGTAGATTTAATAAAAAAGTATCTAAGAAATTATCTGCATTACTTATAAACAGTGCAGATATGTATATTAATGGTCAGGTGACAAAAGAACAATATATGGGACTTGTAAACATAGTTAATGCACTAAACACTATAAGTATTGACCCAGTAAATTTAATAGACATAGGAAAAAGGGTAGATGAAATGTATAAAGAAGAAAATATTACTTATGAATCAGCATCTTCATTTTTACAAATAACGTCTTCTTTAAGTGGTATTGACGAAGGATTAGATGAGTATAAACAACATATAAAATCTCTTTATGAATCAAGACAAATATATAAAGAAGGAACTAAAAATCAGTCTATAAAAAAATACCATGAAGCAATAGAGTCATACGATAAAGTGCTTAAAGAGGATGAAAAATATTATGCTTTGGCAGAAAACGCAAAGAAAGAAAGTATAAAAGTCATGTATAATTATTATATTAGCCAAGCTAAAAGTTTAGCAAATGAAGGAAAGTATGAGGAAGCATTGAAATATTTAAGTTACCTAAGTCCATACTATGATGAAGAGGAAATAAACGATTTAATAGAAGAATATAATAAATATGTTTCTAATTACACTATGACAAGTAACGATATTATAAGCTTAATATCAAGAAGAAGTAATGAAAGTAAAAATGATTTATCTGTAGTATCTTATTTACAAACTGTAAATGGAAAAAGGTATTACTATGGCGAAGTTACAAAAAATGATAAAGTTATAAATGAAGTATTAATTGACACTGAGACTAAGCAATTATATTCATATAAATCAAACAAAAAAGGTTATAATTGTAACTATAGCGATGCATACTTTAAAATAGACGAAGATAGTGGACAAATAATTTTTTCTGTAAATAAAGATGAGGCTAAATCATTATTAGAAGATAAGTTAGAAGAAAATGAAAAAGAATACAATAGTATAGAATTATTAGATGAAGATAAACAAGAAAAATATAGCAATGATGAAGTAAAAAATATGATAAACAGAAATGGTAATATATACTATTATTTTATGGTTAAGACAGGTTGGTTTAAACCTAAAGAAATATATATGGTTAATATTTATGACAAAACCATTTATAATTTAACAAAAGACAAAGTGCAACATGTTTAAACAGAAGTAATACAACAAGGAGACACATAATGAAGAATTTAAAAGGAATAAATCTAGCTATTATTATATTAAGTAGTATTTTAATTTTGACCTTCGGATTTGGTTATATACAAATTAATAACAATAAAATAGCTAAAAATACTTACATTAAAGATGTTAATGTAGGCAATCTAAGCAAGGAAGATGCAAAAAACAAAATATTAAGTGAATGTGAAATTGATACAATAACATTTAAATATAATGATAAAAAATGGGATGTTAATCCAAAGGATATAAATACAAATTACGATATAGATAAAACGGTAGACAATGCTTATGATGTTAATAGAAACAAAAATATTTTTTCAAATATAGTTGGCACGTTAAAATCTACTTTAGGTAATAAAAATTATATAAATTTAGTTGTTGATTGTGATGAAGCAAAATTAACTTCAGAGCTTGAAAAAATATCAAAAGAGATAAACGTAAACATGGAAAATGCAAATTTAAAAGTGTTCGATAATAATATTGAAGTTAGTGAAGAAAAAGCAGGATTACAAGTTGATATTAATTCTACGTTAACTAACTTAAAAAAATCTTTACAAGAAGGATTATTTGAAGAAAGTTTAGTTGTTACAAAAGTTGAACCTAAAATTAAAAAAGAAGATTTAAAAGATATAAATACTCTACTTGGAAGTTATCAAACAGTTTTATCTGATGTAAGTCCTGGCAGAATTGAAAATATTAAAATAGCAACAGAGAGAACAAGTGGTGTATTGTTAATGCCTGGAGAAGAGTTCTCTTATAACAAGCATACAGGATTAAGAACAGTTAAAAATGGATATAAAAATGCAACGGTAATTGTTAGTGGAGAAGCTGTACAAGGTGTAGGTGGTGGAGTATGCCAAGTTTCTACAACTTTATATAATGCAGTTTTATATGCAGGTCTTGATATAGTAAAGGTATCTAATCATTCTATACCATCAAGTTATGTAGATAAGGGTAGGGATGCTGTTGTATCTGATAGTGGATTAGATTTTGTTTTTAAGAATGATTATAATCAACCAATATATATTAAAAATTACTACAACAATGGAGTAATCACTTGCCATGTTTATGGAAACAATAAAAACAAACAAAATATAAAAATTAGTACAAGTATAGATAAGGTAACTAAAGCTCCAACTAAAGAAGAAAAAGATCCAACATTAGAAAGAGGAAAAGAAAAAATATTAGAACGAGGAAGAAACTCTTTTACAGTATCAACTTATAGAATCTATTATGATGAAAATGGAAAAGAAGTAAAAACAGAAAAGGTAGCAACTTCTTTTTATCCATCTAAGCAACAAGTTGTGGCAATAGGAACAAAAAAAGAGGAGAAATCTCCTGAAAAAGAAGAGAATAATTCTTCTACTAATGATAACTCTACTAATGATAATTCTGCTAATGATAAGGATGAAGATAATATTGGAGAAAGTAACACTACTACTGATAATGATAAGAAAGAGGAAAAGATACCTGTAGAGGAAGAGTAAATTATAGGCCTAGTATAGTCTAGGTCTTTTTATTTGCAAATTATATAATATATTTAAAAATAAAATTATACAAAATAACTGTAAGCGTAAAAGAATTTCTACCTATATTACAAGTAAAAGGTTAGCTAAAATATAAATATAAAATATTAAATATGGAGGCTAACCTTATGTATGTAAAAAATAGCCCAGATCAATGGGCTGAAATACTTGAAAAATTCAACTCATATGACGGTTCTGTCACAAATTTCTGTGAAGAAAATAAAATCTCTAAAAGTCAATTCTATTATCATAGAAAAAGAAAGGTTCAGCAACCTGTAGCATCTACTTTTTGTGAGGTGGAATTAGTTAAAGTAGCTACCCCAATAACTACTAAAGAAGTAGATACTCTTTCTAGTTATATAAAAATTGAAATAAACAATGTAACTATTCATATTCCACCTAGCGAAGCTACGCTTTTAACTACAATAATAAAGGAGCTTTCAAATTCATGTTAAATCTAAATGAAGTTGATAAAGTATATCTAGCATGTGGAGTAACAGATTTGAGAAAAAGCATTGATGGCTTAGTAATTGCAGTACAAAACCAATTAAAACTAGATCCTTTTGAAAAGGCATTATTTGTTTTTTGTAATAGACAACAAAATAGACTGAAAATCCTCCACTTTGACGAAGGATTTTGGTTATACTATCACAGAATTGAAAACAATAAATTAAAATGGCCTATGACTAAAGAAGAAGCATTAACAGTAAATAAAGAAGAATTAAGTTGGCTTCTTAAAGGATATGAAGTTAGAACATCTTCCAAATTTAAGCCTGTAATTCAGAAAAATACATACTAAATAGAATGATCAAAATACTCCTAAATAACTGAATTTTCAACGATTTTATAGTACAATTATATTATATTTAAGAATATAAGGGGTTATAATATGCAGGATATAGTTTTAGAAAAAGAATTGGATGAGAATACAAAAAAATTAATTACTAAAATGGAAAATGAGATTGAATCTAAAGATAAAGAAATAGATAGTTTGAAAAAAGAGGTAGAAATTTTAAAAGGTCATATTTTAAATAAAAATAAGAAGATATTTGGGAAATCTAGTGAGCAAGTAGATTCAAACCAATTATCTCTATTTAATGAGGCTGAAAAAGAAAGTGACTTAAAAGTAGCTGAGCCTGAAATAGAGGAAATAACTTATACTCGAAAAAAATCAACTTCAAATATAGGTAAAAAAGAGAATTTATCTAATTTAGAAGTAGTTGTAATAGAACATAGACTTGAGGAAGGCGAAGCCATTTGTAATGAATGTCATTCGACTTTAGTTGAGATAGGAAAAAAAGAAAAAGATATTCTAAAGTATGAACCCGCGAAACTTTATGTTGAAAAGCATATAACATACAGCTATGCTTGTAAATCATGTGAAGAAAAAACAGGAGAAGCAAATATAGTTTGTGCTAAAACACCAAAAACTTTTTTACATAAAAGCATGGCATCTAATGAAATAGTAGCTCATGCTATATGTCTTAAATATTTATATTCACTTCCATTATATAGACAAGAAAATTATTTCAAGATGTTAGGGGCTAATCTATCTAGGCAAACCTTGTCTAACTGGATAATAAGTTCTGCTAAGGAATTTCAAGTTGTATATGATTTAATGAAAGAGGAATTATTAAAATCAAATTATATACAAGCTGATGAAACGAGCTTGGTGGTAATTGATGCAAAGGGAAAAGAATCAAGATCTAAATGTTATATGTGGTTATATAAAACAGGAGGAAATGATAACTCTATTATTTTATATGAATATCAGAAAACTAGATCTAGTTCTTATCCAAAATCATTTTTGAATGGTTATTCTGGATTTCTTCAGACAGACGGATATAACGGATACAATAGCGTCAGTGATGCTAAACGACTTTATTGTTTAGCGCATATCCGAAGAAAATATTATGATATCGTATCAACCCTAAATAATGAAGCCTTGAAAAAATCACGTGCAATCATAGGGTTTAATTATTGTGAGGAAATATATAAATTAGAAAAAGACTTGAGAAAAGATTATGGTGAAGATGAAGATTTCTTCAAAATTAGATATAAATATAGAAAAGAAAAGTTATCATCCATTTTACATAAATTTGAAAAATATGTATCAGATGAAATTGAAGATGCATTGCCTAAAAGCCCGTTAGGGAAAGCTCTAGAATATAGTAAAAAAGTTTTACCTGGAATGAGAAGAGTACTTGAGGATGGAGCATTGGAAATAGATAATAATGCGGCTGAAAGGGCTATTAAGCCATTTGTAATTGGAAGGAAGAACTGGCTATTCGCTAATACTGGAAAAGGTGCAAAAGCAAGTGCTACTCTGTACAGTATTATTGAAACTGCTAAAAGCTACGATCTTGTTGCAGAAAAGTATCTGCTTTATTTGATGGATAATATGTCAAAACATGAAACATTAACAGAAGAAAAATTATTAGAGCTAATGCCTTGGTCGGCAACTCTGCCAGAAAATCTTAAAATAGAAAATAAATAATATAGAGGCAATAACTGATTTTAATACAATATCAGTTATTGCCTCTTATATTTCAAGGCGTTAAATCTTTTACGCTTACAAATAACTGTAGATACATAATTTTTTGACTTAATATAACAAATGTGATATCTTAGACTATATGAAATGTAAGGGAGGAGATTAAAATTTTAGGAGAAGAGATTAGAATAGACATAGATAATATGCCTAGAAAAATTTTAAATATAGACTTAATTGAAGAAAAAAATAGTGACTATACTTTTTTTGAGATAGATGAAGATGAAAATGAAAATAATGAAACTTTAAAGGCATTAAAACAGTCTTATGTTACATCAAATTATAAAGATGAAACCATACTTAATTTACAGCAGGAATTAAAATCTCATACGAATGTGCTGCCAAAGGAAATAAAACTAGAGTCTTTTAATAAGTACAATAATGCATTGGAGTTAGCACAAAAAAGTTATATAACAACAGCTATTAGATTGGTAGATGAAGCATTAAAACTTAATCCTAAAGATGAAGATATTTTGAACTTAAGAGGTCTTTTAAAATTATTAAAATGTGACTTTGCAAAAGCTTTTGAAAGTTTTTATACAGCTCAATGTTATGGAAATAACGAATTATCAAGAAAATATGTAGATAAATTATCTTCAAGAAAATTCAAAGTATTCTTAGAAAGGTATAATCACTCTATTAGATTTATCAATGAAGAAATGAATGAAGAGTCTATGGAAATATTTGATTCTTTAATATTAGAAGATCCTGAACTTATTGAACCATATGTAATATTAATATTATTATATGAGAAAATGGGTCAAACTAAAGAAAAGGAAGAATTATTAGATAGACTTAGATTTGTAGATGCAGATAATCATTTATTTGATAAAGATCATGATCCTATAAATGAAGAAGAATTTTCTGTGGCAGTAGTTAAAAAAGAAAATAAACAAATTGAAAAATTAAAAGAACATAAAAATATACTAAGCAAAAAGAAAAATATGGCTTACATTATAGTTGGATTATTAATAGTAGTTATAGGAGCTACAGCAATATACAGCAAGAATAAATTAGACAAGCTTCATGATGAATTAAGTAAGAAGCAGGACGCAATTACTGAAAAAGAAAATGAGTTAAGTACTAAAGATGAGGAATTAGAAAAGAAAGAAAATGAAATATCTAAAAAAGAAGAAGATTTAGAAAAAACAAATAGTGAACTGGATGATGCAAAACAAAAGGCAGAAGATGCTAAATTAATAAAGCAAGGTGAAGACGCTTTATTTATGAAGGGGATTTCATATAAAAATGCTGGAGATTATAAAAATGCTTTAAAATATTTTAAATTGGCAATTGAAAACAGTAAAAATGGAACTTTTAAATCGTCATCTATTTATCAATCAGGTTTATGCTATGAAAAATTAAACAAAGATAATGAAGCTATATCTTATTATCAACGATATGTTAACACATTTAATAAATCCTATGAATATTTTGATGATTCTTATTATAGAATGGGAATGTTATACTATGAAAATAATCAAT
Source organism: Terrisporobacter vanillatitrophus (assembly GCF_051148895.1). Lineage (GTDB taxonomy): Bacteria > Bacillota > Clostridia > Peptostreptococcales > Peptostreptococcaceae > Terrisporobacter > Terrisporobacter vanillatitrophus. Next base: position 2,512,327 of record NZ_CP154625.1, on the reverse strand, counting down.
TGCAAAAATCAAAGGATTCCTTCTATTCATTAAGATATGAAGATCCAGATAGTAGTTACCTTGTAACGGAAAAAGTAAAAAATATTTTGAAAAAATAATAAGATATAGAAAGATATAGGTTAAAATTATTTAATCTATATCTTTTTTAGTTGATATGGTATTTTTTATTTTAGTATATGTAAGTTGAAAAAATAATAAGATATAGTAAAGATTATTATTTTTAGGAGAGATTGGATGAGTAGGGAGTTGATTTTGCCAATACTAAGAGATGGTAAGTATGGGTTTATTGATAGTGAGTATAATATGGCTATTAAGCCCAAATATAACTATGTTTCTAGTCGGTTTAAAGAAGGCTACTGCATTGTTACTTATATAAAAAAAATAAGAAATAATACAAAGTGGGTTTTTGGATATATAGATAATAAAGGAGTTACAAATTTCTTTTTGCAGCTTGAAAGCGCAAATTATTTTTGTGATGGGTTATCAAAAATTAGAATAGATGGCAAGTATGGATTTTTTAATGTTAATTTGGAACAGGAGATAAAACCTTTATATAGGGCAGCTTTAAACTTTAATGAAGGACTTTGTGGAGTTCGATTAAATAAAAAGTGGGGATATATAAATAATCAAGGAGCTATGGTTATAGATCCTATTTTTTCTTATGTAAATAACTTTTATGATGAAAGAGCATTAGTAGAAATTAAAAATAGATATAGTTATATTGATAAAAGTGGGAACATAATAATAGATGGAGATTTTATTATGGGGTCTGACTTTTCAGAAAATTTAGCTAGTGTTAGAAAAGATAATAAGTGGGGATATATAGATAAAAATGGAAAATTAGTAATTGACTATTTATATGATAAAGCAAAAAGCTTTAAAGAAGGTTTGGCTCCTGTATGCATTGATAATAAATGGGGATATATAGATAAATTAGGCAAATTAGTTATTGATACAAAATTTGATTATGCATATAGTTTTAATGAAGGATTAGCAAGGGTAAATGTAAAAAAAGGACATTTTTCACAAGGATATTGGGGCTTTATCAATAAAGAGGGAGAAATGGCAATTCAACCTGTGTTTAAATCTGTATCTGATTTTTTAGAAGGATATGCTCAAATTAATGAAAGTAAAAATAACTATATTGATAAAAATGGAAAATTTATTATAAATGGAGCTATGAAATAAATATGAGAAATAGAGGATTTGTAACCCTAATGGATTGAATGCGAAATTTCCCTTTGAAAAAAAAATGAAATAAATCATGCATGATTAGAAGAAATATGATAATATATTAATGTAAAAAACAAGAAATATGTTTATTATAATTCGTTTTATTTATTTGGAGGGAGTTTTATGAGTAAGGTCAATACAATGGAGCAAGATAATATTTATGTAAGGTACTCAATAATAATAGTGGGTATTACAATTATGTCCATTGGTGTAAATGGTTTCTTAAGACAGGCACATTTGTTAAGTGGAGGAGTAGCTGGTGTATCAACAGCAATTAATTATTTATCTAATATAAATGTTGGATTTATTACGTTCCTTATTAATTTACCTATTTTTATTCTAGGATTTATATTTTTAGAAAAAGATTTTTTAATTACAAGTTTGATTAATATGATACTTTTTTCTATAATTATTGGTATAACACAAGAAGTAGGAAATATTATTCCCATTGATGATATACTACTACAAAGTGTTTATGGTGGAATATTATGTGGAATTGGTAATGGATTAGTATTTAGAACAAAATCATCTCTTGGAGGAACAGATATAATAGGAGCAATATTAAAGAATAAATTAAATATTGCAATGAAAACTACTAGTTTCGGAATAAATTTAGCAATTGTATCTGTAAGTTCTTTATTGTTTGGATTAAATTTAGCCTTATATACTTTAATTGCAATGTTTATAAATGCTCAAGTTATGAGTTATATAAAAGATGCATTAAATGATGAAAAAGCAGTTATGGTATTTTCTAATAACTCAGAACCTATAGCGGCTGAGATTATGGAGAATTTAGTTAGAGGAGTAACATTTTTAGAAGCAGAAGGTGGATATACTCATGAAAAGAAAAAAATTATTTATTGTGTAGTTTTATCTAGAGAAATTCCAAAAATAAAAGAAATAGCATTAAAATATGATGATAGAGCTTTTATTTCAGTTAATGATATAAATGAAGTTAAGGGTAAGGGATTTAAAGAAAAGTACTTATAAAGTAAAGCCAGACTATGTTCTGGCTTTTATTAATTTACAATAAAAATAGAAATTTTTATATACAGTTTATATTATAATCTGTATAAGAATTAATAAAATACGTATATATACAATTATAAAACTAAGTAAGTATGGAAAAAAAAATTCTATTACTTTATAATAATATATAAGAAATGCCATAGAGAAAATGGGGGATGAAGATGAGTATATCGAAAGATTTTGTTAACATATATAAAGATTATTTAAGAGAAATTAATACCTATAAAAAAACAATTAAATCAGTTGAAAGTATGAAAAGAAAAGTAGAAAAAAAACAAGCAATAGCAACTGAGGAAGAAATGTATTTAGTAGAAAAAGAAGAATTGAATAAAGAAGACGAGTTTTCATGTAGCAAGGATAAGATTTACTATTTTTCAAATGGAGACAAGTACATAGGAAAAATAGAGAAAAATGAATTACATGGTAGAGGCTATTATATAATGTATGAGGACGGTAAAGTCATCATGGAATATATGGGCCAATTTGAAAACAACTTAAGAGAAGGTATTGGTGAATGCAAGTTTGAAAATGGTAACCTATACTTAGGAAATTTCAAAAATGACTTAATGAATGGAGTAGGTCAAATGAGCTATTCTAATGGAGATGAGTATATAGGTGAATGGAAAGAAGGAAAAAAACATGGAATAGGTATATTTACGTGGAGTGACAACGTAAGATACAATGGAGAGTTTAAAGAAGGAAAGATAGATGGTGAAGGCCAATGTTTTGATTGTAGTGGAAATCTTATTTATGAGGGACAATGGAAAAATAACCTAATACATGGATTAGGGACTTATATTTGGAGTGAAGATAAAAAATACGAGGGAGAATTCGTACATGGAAAAAAACATGGACAAGGTACTTTTTATTTAAATGGAGAACTAATTTATGAAGGAACATGGAAATTTGACAAGCCTTCTGTTTTTGGAAGAAGTTTAGACGAATTATTTTGTGTTAAATTATAGCTTTATCTTAAGATAAAGCTTTTTTTATACTAAGGAGCTTGTTTTTTATTTCATTTTAATTTGAAGGGGTGATATTTTGAAAAAAATAATATCTATATTTCTAGTAATATTTCTAGTATTTTTTTATAATGAAGGTTATTTTATGGAAATTAGAAATACAATACAAGAAAAATTTTTAAAAAAAGACTTAGAAATAAGTATTGAAGATGATGATAATAAAGAAACTGCTACAACAAACGTTTATAACTTTAAACAAATTAAAATAGGTGATTCAAGAGATTCTGTTATAAAAAAAATAAATCAGCCAAATAGAATAGATAAATGTGAATATAATTTTAATTGGTATGTTTACAATACATATAAAGAAAATTTTGTGATGATAGGAATAAAGAATAATAAAGTAGTAGCTTTATTTACAAATAATATTGATTCTTGCGAAAATGAAGGTATTTATATTAACAAAGATATAAAATATATAAAAGAAAATTATAAAATATTAAAGTATAAAAATAAGGGAAATATAAAATATGAAATATTCTCTAATGATGAGTATAGTGTTATATATAAAAATAAAAAGTATATTACAGTATTATATGATAAGTTTAATAAAAATAAAATTTGTGCTTATCAAATAATTGAAAAATCTTGTGAAGATGAAATAAAAGATATATATGCTCGAGAAGATAAAGATATAGAAAAAAGTTTTATGTACCAAATAATGGACCTAGTAAATAGTACACGATATAAAAATGATTTGAATGGATTAGTTTATGATGAAAAAGCAAGTATATGTGCTAGAAAACATAGTGAAGATATGAAAAAAAATGATTTTTTTGATCATATAAATTTAAACAATGAAACTCCCTTTGATAGAATGGAAAAAGAAGGTATTACTTACTTAAGCGCAGGAGAGAATATTGCGGCTGGTCAAACAAGTGCCATATTTGTTCATAATGGATGGATGAACTCAGAGGGTCATAGAAAAAATATTTTGGGGAATTATAAATATATCGGTGTAGGAGTTGTATTTGGAGGAAAATATAAGACTTACTACACAGAAAACTTTTTTGGTTAATACAAGGAAGGACGTAAGATTATAATGACATCTAAAGTTAAAAGAATTTTATTGTTTATGATAACATTGTTTATTATAATTCTCAACTATCAAGGTGTATCTTCATTGGTAGAAAACAACGACATATTTTTCAAAAATGGTTCGCGAGAAGAAAAAATAATAGCATTAACCTTTGATGATGGACCACATCCAAAAGAAACACACGAAATTTTAGATGTACTAGATAAGTACAAAGTTAAAGGAACCTTTTTTGTGGTAGGGAAGCATGCTAATTGGTATAGTCATCCTTTAATAAGAGCAGCTAAAGAAGGACATGAAATAGGTAATCATACCTTTTCACATCCTGATATTAGCAATTTAAGTAGTGAAGATATAAAAAGAGAAATAAAAGAATGTGAAGATACATTAGTAAAATTAACAGGAAAGAACCCCACTTTATTTAGACCTCCATATGGAAGTTATAGTGAAAAAAAATTAGGCGAAATTGCAAAGGAATGTGGATACAAAATAATACTTTGGACTACTATAGATGCTAAAGATTGGAAAAATCCACCTTCATCACAAATTTCTGATATTATAATAAACAAAGCTCAAAATGGAGACATAATTTTGCTTCATGATTATGGAACAGAGAACACGGTAAAAGCATTAGATACGATAATACCTGAAATGATGAAAAAAGGATACAAATTTGTTACTGTATCAGAATTAATTGATAAATAAAATTCAATGAGATAGTATTACAATAACTAAAAGGATTTGGTTAAATGTATAATAAAGTGTATGAAAAAAAAGAGTTTATCATTTTTCAAGTAAAAAATGGTTATATTGCTTATAATACGAAAAAAACATTTAAAGATGGACATACTCACCTTAGGTGTTTTGAAAGTGCCAAAACTGCCATTGACTTAGTTATAAGAAAAAAAGTACCAAGAAGTACTGATTCATACTACCTTAGGAGTCTTATTAGATTAAGCCAAGATACTGCTTATATTTCAAAAATAAAAGAACTAATTAAATATAGAAAAGAAAAACTAAATATACCCAATTATCATAAAAATACAGTGAAAATATTTAAAAGGAGCATTTAGCTCCTTTTTTTTACGTGTGCCCAGCATGGGCAACAACTTGACGGTGAAAGTCCGTTGCGGGCTTGATAGTGGGAACCGCTAGCTAATGGCAAGGGTGTCCATCGTGAGGTGGAATCTGAAGGAAGCCTACGGCAAAGTCTTGGTCTGAGGAACACGAACTACATATGAGGCTATTGGAAACGGACGAGTTTGCGTAACAAGACAAAGTCCAACACTATCCAAAATTTCTAATAGTAAATGTAGCAGATATATGAGATGAAGGTTGTTGCTCTTACCTGGGGAGGTCTGATAGATATATCATTAATAGAGGATGAACTTCCTAGATGATAACCTACATAGTGATATGTAATTGAACTATCAGAAGTCAGCAGACGTCATAGTACTATTGACTGCGCAATCAATAGGAAGGACTGAACATTAAGGAGGTTTTCAACTTTGGATAAATTGAAGAACGTGGATAAAGTGCAGACAACTGAATATTCAGGCTACCGTGTGGAAGTAAAGTTGGAAACTGGAAATAAACATGGAGTGCATAGCGTAGCTTCGGTATTACCGAAGGTAGAAATAGAGAACCGTGCAAAAATATCTACTAATAATTTACTCGATAAAATCTTAGCAAAAGATAATATGTATCGTGCTATGCAACGAGTAATCAAGAATAAAGGTAGTCACGGTGTTGATGGAATAAAGACTGATGAACTTCACGACTATTGCAAAAAGCACTGGACTACAATGAAATCTAAATTATTAGATGGAACATACAAGCCATCACCTGTTAGAAGGGTAGAAATACCTAAACCTAACGGTGGGACTAGGATGCTTGGAATTCCAACAGTAGTAGATAGAATGATACAACAAGCAATAGCACAAGCGTTGACATTTGTATATGAACCAATTTTCTCTAATAGTAGTTATGGTTTTAGACCAAACAGAAGTCAGCATCAAGCAATAAAGAAATCCTTAGAATATATAAATGAAGGATATAAATGGGTAGTAGATATGGATTTAGAGAAATTCTTTGATAAAGTAAATCATGACATTTTAATTGATAGATTATCAAGACAAATTAAAGATAAAAGAGTATTAGACTTAATAAGGAAATATCTTAAAAGTGGAATAATGTTAAATGGAGTTATCGTATCAAATGAAGAAGGAACTCCCCAAGGAGGACCATTAAGTCCGCTTCTATCAAATATAATGCTTGATGAGGTTGATAAAGAATTAGAAAGAAGAGGTCATAAATTCTGTAGATTCGCAGATGACTGTAATATCTACGTTAAAAGTAGAAAAGCAGGGTTAAGAGTTTTAAACAGTATTAAGAAATTAATTGAAAATGAATTAAAACTTAAAATAAATGAAAAGAAAAGTGCCGTTGACTTAGTTAGTCGCAGAAAATTTCTAGGATTTTCATTCTATTTTACAAAGGGCGGCGCCCAAATAAGGATACATGAAAGCTCATATAATAAACTAAAATCTAAAGTAATAGAAATTACAAATAGAAATAAAGGAATAGATATGGGATGGAGAATGTTGAAACTTAATCAACTTATGATAGGTTGGATTAATTACTTTGGCATAGCGAAAGCTAAAGGCAATATACAAAATATTGAAAAATGGATTAGGCGAAGACTTAGAGCATGTATCTGGAAACAATGGAAATTACCAAGGACGAAGTGTAAGAATCTTGTTAAACTTGGAATGGATAAATATAAGGCCTACCAATATTCAAATACAAGAAAAGGCTACTGGAGAATATCCGGTAGCCCAATCCTATCAAAAACACTTACAAATAAATACCTAGAAGAAATAGGATATATGAGTATTTCCAAGAGATATTTAAAAGTGCATGGAACTTAATGAACCGCCGTGTACCGAACGGTACGCACGGTGGTGTGAGAGGACGCTAAATAAAATAATTATTTAGCTCCTACTCGATTTTATATCCAAATATAATTATTTATTTTACATAATGGAACAAATTTTTCAAAAATAACATATAGTATATCAAGGATAAATTAAAAAACAATCCTTAGTGAGAGGTGAAATATATGGGTCAAGAAAAGTATGAATGTTACTGTAAAGATAAAAGTTATAAAGAAAATTGCCACTATGAAAAGAGATGTCATTATGAAGAAGATCATAATAAACATTGTAATGGAGGATCGTGTATGCGCAGACGTTGTTGTAAATGTGGATGTCATTGCAAGATGATTTATTTCAAAAAATACAATGGATGCTGTAAATTTATTTATAAATGTCAATGTGGATACTGTTTTGAATATATATGTGATAGTAATCATAATTGTTGTTATGAAAGAGAGTGCTGCTGCTTAGACAAGAAAAACACAATTAAAATTAAAATTTGTTTTGAAGACAAGACTTGTCATAAGAAAAATACTTGTAATAATAATTGGTGTAAGAAAAATAAATGTTGTAAATGTAAATAATACAAAGTGATTTAAGCAATAGAAAATTTTATTCAATTTTTATAGTAACTAATAGGTACTCTCATGATAGTAAATGAATACTTTCATGAGAGTTTTTCTTATGTCTTATTAGGAATTAAAAAAAATATAAAACATATATTTAATTAGAATAATTCTTTTAGAGATAACATTAAAAGGTAGGTGAAAGTTAATATATTTATGAAAAAATTAAATCCATCCTTTATTCCTAAATTCAAAAATAAACTAGATAAATTACCTGTTTTTGTACCATCTTTTTATAAAAGTGAAGATAAAATAAATTATCATTATAGCGTAGATGCCTGTGAATTTTATCAACAAATGTTACCAGAAGGCTTTAATAAAACGAAGGTATGGGGTTTTGGAGGACTTTGTAAAGATGAAAAAAGTAAGAATATTAAATATGTAAAGCATTCACCAGGACCTACATTTGAAGTGGATAGAAATGTTAATACAAACATACAATGGAATAATAAAATATTAGGAGAATACATGTTTAAAATTGATAAGACACTGGCTTGGCCTAATCCTAATAATATAGCACCGAATAATTTAGAGGATGATTCTAAAGAAGGCCAGTGGCCACCTACTTTAGTAATGCATGTTCATGGAATGTGTGCCCCTCCGATTTACGATGGCCATCCTAAAGCTTGGTATACAGCAACAGGGATTAAGGGGCCGACTTATTCTACTAATTATTATAAATATACAAATGAGCAAAGAAGTGCTATGCTTTGGTACTATGAACAAAGTCCCGGAGTATCAAGGTATTCAGTCTACTCAGGATTATGTGGGTTATATTTTATAAAAGACGAAAAGTATGATTTGCCAAAGGATGAGTATCATATTCCTTTAATCATTCAGGATAAGTCCTTTTATGAAGATGGTTCTCTTCTTTATGATGATGAAAAAACTAATTCAAACCATCCTTATTGGAAAGAAAAATTTTATGGTGATACTATTTTAGTTAATGGAAAAGTATGGCCTAATTTAAATGTAAAAAACCAATTATATAGAGTTAATATAATTAATAGTTCTAATAGTAGACCGTATAAAATAGCTTTATCTGATAATAGTAATATGATACAAATCGGTAATGATGGTGGATATATTGATAAACTTCAAGAATTGTTATATTTTGTATTATATCCAGGAGAAAGAATTGACTTACTTATAGATTTTTCTAAATATAAAGAAAATGATAAGATTATAATGAAAAATTTATTCTCTTTAGATGAATGTCAAGATATTATGTCATTTACAATTACAAATATTAGTAGAAGAATAGAGTATCATATACCTATAAATTTTATAAAATATCCCCCTATGAAAATTAACACTAATAAAATTTCAACCTTTCTTTATGAACGAAAAAGGGGAGAATGTAAAGACGGATATTTTATAAACAATGAGACATACCTAAACCCTCCAGATATTATCATGAAAGTAGGTGCAACTTTTTTATGGGAATTTATAAACTTATGTGATGATGATGTATGTTTACACATACATTTAGCTAATTTTCAAATTGTAGAAAGACAAAAAATTAATAAAGATAAATGCAAAGAAATATATGAAAAAAATAAACCATTAAAATCTATTGATGTAGATGAAATTTGTGAAGGACTAGCAGTATCTCCTGAAAGGTATGAAATAGGATTTAAAGATACCCTACATTGTCCACCATCTTGTATCACTAGAATAATCATTAGATATGCACCAACTTATATAATGGATGAAGTTAATATAGGGGAAAATTATTTTTCCTTTAATACAAGTAATGGTCCAGAGTATATTGTAAATTCTCAAATTTTAGAGCAAAAGGATAATTACTTAATTAGGCCACAAATTGTAATTTCAGAAGAATAAAATAGAACCCAGATTAATAGGTGCATATATGTATTTGTATTTTAAGGAGGATTTAAATGAATTTTAAAATTATTCACTTTAAATGTGAATATTAAAAATAAAAGCATTTGATTGAAAGTCAAATGCTTTTATTTTTAATAAAATCACATAATTTTTAGATTTATTTTAATACTATAAATATCGAACATTAAGATAATAGAAATTGTCAAGGAGAAAGAATGTAAATTTATTTTAAATAAATATAAACTATATTAAGTATTAATAGTAATATTTGAAAAAAACATATTTTATAGTGAAATTCGACAAATGAAAGAAATTGGCATATAAAAATAAAAATATTTACTCTTGAAAAAAGTTATAAAAAGTAATAAAAAAAAGAAGGGTATTAACAAAAAAAGTCGAATTATGTATAATAGTATTTGACAAATGAAAAATTTAATGTAAAATAGAAATGTTACGAATAATACACCAGAGGGTGATAATATGAATAATATGAGAGATTTAATAGATGAAGTTAAAAACAGATGTGATATTGTAAATGTAATATCTCAGTACATAAACTTAAAAAATTCAGGAAGTAATTATAGTGGTCTATGTCCATTTCATAATGAAAAAACAGGTTCCTTTCATGTAAATCAGAAAAAACAAATTTATAAGTGTTTTGGTTGTGGAGAAGGTGGAGATGTAATAAATTTTGTTATGAAAATAGAAAACTTAGATTTTATAGAAGCTGTAAAATTATTAGCGGAAAAAAATGGAATAGAATTTAATACAAATTTAAGTGAAGCAGATAAGGCAAAAATTGAAAGTATTAAACTTATACAAGATATTCATCTAAAAGCAGCAAGATTTTACTTTGCAAATTTGATTAATTCTAAAAATGCAGGGTATGATTACTTAAGAAGAAGAGGTCTAAGTGATAAAATAATAAAAAAATTTGGGCTAGGATATTCGCTAAATTCTTGGAGTAGTCTGATGGACTATTTATTATCAATAGGTTATGAAAAAAATGATTTAGTTAAAAGTGGGCTAGTTACGCATAAAGAAAATGATAATAAATATTACGACAGATTTAGAAATAGAGTAATGTTTCCTATATTTGATTATAGAGGAAATGTTATAGGGTTTGGTGGAAGAGTACTTGATGACTCTTTGCCTAAATATCTTAACTCACCTGATTCTTTACTCTTTAATAAAAGATTTAACTTATATGGATTAAACTATGCAAAAAAAAATATAAACAATGATACCTTAATATTGGTAGAAGGATATATGGATTTAATATCATTGTATGAACATGAAATTGAAAATGTAGTAGCAACACTTGGAACGGCCTTAACGAATGAACAAGGCAAATTAATCAAAAGATATGCATCTACTGCAATAATATCATATGATTCAGATGCTGCGGGAGTAAAAGCAACTCTTAGAGCTATAGAAATATTAAGAGGACAAAATATAAATGTTAAAATCTTAAACTTAAAAGATTGTAAAGATCCAGATGACTTTATTAAAAAGTACAAAAAAGAAGGCTTCTTAAAAGCTATAGAAAATTCAGTTTCTCATATTGTATTTCAAATCAATATCTTAAAAAGAAAATTTGATTTTAATAAGGATGAACATTTAATAAAATTTGCAAAAGAAGTAGCATTAATAATTAAGAGCTTATCATCTCCTGTGGAAAAAGACTATTATATTAAGTATGTAAGCAAAGAATTTAATATTAGTTTGGATGCAATGAAAGAAGAAGTTTTTGGGAAAAGTTTTAATAAAAGTAAAAAAAATTATAAAAAATTTGAAAAAACTGAACAAAAACCAATAGAAAAGATTAAAAATATCGAAAACGGTGAAAAATTCGTAGAAGAAACCTTTATTAAACTATTAATGGAAAATAAAGAACTTCGTCTTATTGCATTGTTAAAAATTAGTGAGAATGATTTCTTGATTAATGATAGCAAAGAAATTTTTAATCTAATAATTAAAAATAAAGAATTGGACAAAATAACTATTGACAAAATTAAAAGTTTAAACATATCTGAAGAATATTTGAAGGATTTGGATAATATATCATTAAATAGTATAAGCACTTATAATTCTAAAAATGTTGATGAAATAATTAAAAATGTGAAAAGAAATAAGCTTCACAAAGAAATTGATGAATTACTTCAAAAGCAGAAAAATTTAGAATTAAGCTTAAGTGACAATAGAATAGATAAAGACACCATGAAAGAGGTAGAATTAGAAATTATGAATATAACTTTAAAAATATTAGATATACAAAAAAGCTTAAAAAGCTTATAATTCACGAAAGGAGGTTTGAGTGTGGCAAATAACAGAGAAGCGAATAGATTAGCAGCGAAAAGTCTTATTGAAAAAGGTAAAAAACAAGGATCTCTTACATTAGATGAAATAATGGGAGCCTTTTCAGATACAGAATTAGATAAAGATAAGGTTGAAAATCTTTATGAAACTTTAGGCAATTTAGGAATTGAAATATTAGAGACTAAAACAGAAAAAGTTACAATTGATTTTTCTGCAGATGATGACGACTTAACTTTAGATATGGAAAACATAGATGACGATGTTGATGAAAAAATTAAAAAAGAAGATGACATCGAAATGGATAAACTAGATTTATCTCTTCCGAAGGGTATAAGTATAGATGACCCAGTAAGAATGTATTTAAAGGAAATAGGTAAAATTCCTTTGCTTAAACCTCATGAAGAAGTTGAACTAGCAAAAAGAATGCTAGAAGGAGATGAAATAGCTAAACAAAGATTAGTTGAAGCCAACTTAAGATTAGTTGTAAGTATAGCAAAAAGATATGTTGGTAGAGGTATGTTATTCTTAGATTTAATACAAGAAGGAAATCTAGGCTTAATAAAAGCTGTTGAAAAGTTTGACTATGTTAGAGGATTTAAATTTTCAACTTACGCAACATGGTGGATTAGACAAGCAATTACTCGTGCCATAGCAGACCAAGCAAGAACTATAAGAATACCAGTGCACATGGTAGAAACAATAAATAAATTAATAAGAGTTTCAAGACAATTATTACAAGAATTAGGAAGAGATCCTAAACCAGAAGAAATAGCTAAAGAAATGGAAATGTCAGAGGAAAAAGTAAGAGAAATAATGAAAATAGCTCAAGATCCAGTATCTTTAGAAACTCCAATTGGTGAAGAAGAAGATTCACACTTAGGAGACTTTATACCAGATGAAGATGCTCTAGCTCCAGCAGAAGCAGCTGCATACTCTCTACTTAAAGATCAAATAGAAGAAGTTCTAGGTTCATTAAATGAAAGAGAACAAAAAGTATTAAAATTAAGATTTGGTCTTGAAGATGGAAGAGCTAGAACACTTGAAGAAGTTGGTAAAGAGTTTGATGTTACACGTGAAAGAATAAGACAGATAGAAGCAAAAGCTTTAAGAAAATTAAGACACCCAAGTAGATCAAAAAAACTTAGAGACTATTTAGATTAATATAGATAAAATAAAAATTCGCCAACCTTGGCGAATTTTTAATTATGTGGAAATAAAATTTAAATAAATTGTTAATACATATAATAAGATAATGTAAAAAGTGAATATGAAAGGAAGAAATAAAGTGAAATTAACGAATAGATTATTAAAAATAGCATCTTTAGTAAGTGAAAACAAAAGATTAGCTGATATAGGAACGGATCATGGGTATATACCTGTATATCTTTTAAATGAAAATAAAATAGACTTTGCCATTTTAGCTGATATTAATAAAGGACCTTTAGAAAATGCAAGAAGTGAAGTAAAAAGAAATAAATTAGAAGATAAGGTAGATTTAAGACTTGGATCTGGAATAGAAGTATTAAAAAAAGGTGAAATAGACGAAGTAATAATTGCAGGAATGGGCGGAATATTAATAGGTGAACTGCTTGAAGCTAATAAAGAAGTAGCTCATAGCGTAGAAAAGCTAATTTTACAACCTATGCAAGCTCAAGAAGAGTTAAGAGAATATTTATTAAACAACGGATATGAAATTTTAGATGAATGTTTAGAAAAAGAAGATTTTAGGCTTTATGAAATAATAGTAGCAAAATATACTGGGAAAAATACATTAGTTGAAGATAATATATATTATGAGGTAGGAAAAAAATTAATAGAAAATAAAGATGAATTAATAACAGAATTCATTGATAATAAAATAAAAAAATATAATAATATTATAAATAAATTAGGTGATAAAGATACTGAATCAGTTATATCTAAAAGAAATTTAGCAAAGGAAAGAATAGAAAAATTAAAAAATTTAATTTAGCAAGGGGTTGATAAAATGAAGTTAAATGATTTAATTAGAAAAATTGAGAATAAATATCCTCTTAACTTAGCTTATGATTGGGATAATGTAGGATTGTTAGTGGGAGATTTTGATAGTGAAATAAAAAAAGTTTTAATTTCACTTGAAGCAAATGAAAAAGTAATTAAAGAAGCAATGGAAAAAAATGTGGACTTAATCGTTACTCACCATCCTTTTATTTTCAGAAAAATGAACAAAATTAACACAAAAGATTTGAAGGGAAGACTTATACATAAGTTAATAAAAAATGATATAGCTTTATATTCTATGCATACAAATTTTGATATAGCTTTTGATGGTCTTAATGATTACTTTATGGAAGTTATGGAATTTGAAAATTATAAAATACTTGATGTGACAAATAGCGAAACTTTATATAAACTTGCAGTTTATACACCTATGACTCATGAAATAATAGTTAGAGAAGCTTTAGGAGAAAGTGGAGCAGGATATATAGGTAATTATAGCAATTGTACATTCAATAGTCCCGGAATAGTAACATTTAGACCAGAAGATAATTCAAATCCGTTTATAGGTAAAAAAGGAAAGATGGAGGAGGTTAAAGAAGTTAAAATTGAAACTATAGTTCCAAGTAGTATATTACAAAAGACAATATCAAAAATGATTAAAGCTCATCCTTATGAAGAGGTTGCATATGATATTTATAAATTAGAAAATAGAGGAAAATCTGTAGGCCTTGGAAGATATACTACCCTAAAAAATGAAATAGATTTACAAAGTTTATGCGAAAAAATTAAATTAAAATTAAATATGGATCATATAAGAGTTGTAGGAGATCTTAATAGAAAAATAAAAAAGGTTGCAGTTGTAACTGGAGCAGGCTCTGACATGATAGGACTAGCAAAATCTAAAAATTGTGATGTAATAATTACAGGAGATGTGAAATATCATGAAGCGCAAGATGCCTTGGATATGGACATGTGTATAGTGGACTGTGGTCATTTTGATACAGAAGATATATTTAAGGATGTAATGAAAAGATTTTTAGATAATATTGAAAGTATTGAAATTATAAGAAGTGAAATAAATTTAAACCCATTTAAAATAATTTAATAAATAAAAATATTAAAAAAATTAGTTGACAAAATTAAATTAATTACATACTATATTATTAATAATAAATTAAATCCTTTGACAAGGGATAGTAATCAAATTTAGGTTCAAAATAGAGAGTTGAGAATGGTGGAATCTTGACAAGAAGAAATTTGATGAATGGGCCTTTGAGGAGTAAATCGAAATCTTTATGAAAGTAGACTTTACCGTGGTTTGCACGTTATAGCAAATGAGGTATGATAGTACCAATACTGAGAGGTGTATTTATAATACACAAATTAGGTGGCAACGCGGAGTATAACTTCGTCCTATTTATATAGGACGGAGTTTTTTTATTGTCAAAAAAGAAAGGTAGGTGAAAATCTTGGTATGAACTAAAACTCTTAAGAGGTTAAAAGAGGAATTAATTTATTTAAATATGATTAAAAAATATTTTGGAGGATATTATAATGAAAATGAATACAAAAAAATTAGTTTTAAATGCTGTACTTTTAGGAATTGGGTTAGTTTTACACCAGATAGAACCTGCTATATTTGGGGTAAAGCCTGATATGACTTTAATAATGCTATTTACAATTATGATTATAAATAAAGACGATTACAAGACTTGTTTGGTATGTGGAATAATTGCAGGAATCTTTGCAGGAATGACAAGTTCTTTCCCTGGAGGTCAAGTACCTAATGTTATTGATAAGTTTCTTACTACAAATATAAGTTTTATTATCATGATAGCTATGTATAAAGCTCCTTTTATGAAAAAATTAGCTGATAGAAGTCAAGATTTTATAGTTTCTAATATATTAATGTCTATTGGAACTGCTATAAGTGGATTTATATTTTTAACATCAGCTCAAATTTTAGTAGGGCTTCCTGGAAATATGAATTTAAGTATGTTATTTGTAGCAGTTGTGCTTCCAGCTATAGGAATTAACTTAATAGTAGGTGCAATTGTATTTAAAGTAATTCATGTTACAATGAAGAGGGTAAGCTTTCAAAATTAGAAAAATAAATAAAAATTATCCCCTCTATACAATTAGAGGGGATAGTAAATTTTAAGCAACAGATGTATAGGAGTGAAAGTGAAGAGAATGTCTATAGATTTGTGTAAATAGACTTATTTATTAATTGATATTACTGGAAATTACTTATTCCAGTAATATTTTTTTATTTGATTGGAATACTAATAATGGTATTTTATACATTTTTATTATGTGTCTAATTTAGGACAATATACACTAAATTTACCATTTTCAAAAAAATTTTAGATTGTATATTTTTTAGGAATTCTATCTTCAAATCTAATTGTTAGCTGCGCTAAAGTGGTAGCCCAATTTTGATTTGGAGATGTCCATTTTTCTATGATTTTCATAGTAGAAAGATACAGAGATTTTCTTAGTGACTCATCTGTAGGAAATACAGTTCTAACCTTTGTATATTTTCTTAGCTGTCTATTAAAACCTTCTAGTGAGTTTGTAGTATATATGATTCTTCTAATATCTTCAGAAAAATCGAAAAACGTTGCTAAATTAGGCCAATTATTATACCAAGAATCTATTACAACTGAATACTTGTTATACCATTTATCTTTTAAAATATCTAAATTTGCAAGCGCAGTTTCTTCATTGAATGCTCTATACACATTCTTTAAATCTTTCATAAATTCCTTTTGATCTTTTGATGCTATATATTTTAATGAATTTCTAATTTGATGTACTATGCAAGTTTGTATATTCACATCTGGATATACAGTTTTTATTGCTTCTGGAAGGCCTTTTAAACCATCCATGCAAGCTATTAATATATCATTTAAACCTCTATTTTTTAAATCATTACATACTGATAGCCAGAACTTTGCCCCTTCAGATTCACCTATCCAAATACCTAATATATCTTTTTTTCCTTTCATATCTAAGGCCATACAAATGTATGCAGCTTTAGATACTATTTTATTATCATCTCTTACTTTAAAATGCATAGCATCCATATATACTATAGGATAAATTTCATCAAGTGTTCTACTTTGCCATTCGGCGGCAGCCTCAACAACCTTATCTGTTATCTTAGAAATCATTGAAGGTGATACATCTATACCATATAGCTCTTCCATTTCAGATTGAATATCTCTCACACTCATTCCACAAGCATAAAGACCTATTATCTTTTTATCTAATTCATTACATACTGTTTCATATTTCTTAACAACCTTCGGTTCAAATTCTGATTTTCTATCTCTTGGAACATCTAATCCAATATCACCAAAACTACTACTTATTGTCTTTGAACTATATCCATTTCGATAATTTGTATCATTATTATCAGATCTTTCATATTTCTCTCTACCTAGATGTTCTTCCATTTCAGCCTCTAAAAGTTGTTGCATTACATCCTTGAATAGTTTTTGCATCAATCCATTTTTTCCAACGATGTCTTCCATTGTCTTACATTTTTTCACCTCTGCTTGATAATCAATATCTGGAATAATTATATCTTTCATTTTACAAACCTCCATAAATTTTAATATGAATATTATTCCAAACTTACCAATTTTAAATACTAAAAAAGTGTAGGTAAGTTTGTTTTTACACAAACCTATCTACACTCCCAAAGTGAAAGTTTTATCTTAACCAAGAAGGATTTCCTGGAACGAATACTCTAGTTCCAAATTTTCTTTTATATTCATCTAAGACATCTTGTATAGCAGCTCCATTTTTCTTAAATGAACTATATTTTTTAACACTTTCAAGATTTTGACTAAAAGGGCATACTGATATGCACATACCACAGTCAGTGCCTAAGTATTTCCACTTTTCATAACAAGTTTCCACATCTACAGTCCAATTATACTTATTATCTTTATCAGTTTTATTTTCTCTTGATAACGACTGAGTAGGACACGTAAGAGCACATTTTTTACATACCTTACAAAAATCCTCTAATCCAAAATCTACTTTTCCATCAATATCAAGGGGTAAATTTGTAGTTACTACTCCTAATTTAAATCTTGATCCATAGTCCTTATTTGTAAGAATAGAGTTTCTACCTATTTGACCTAGTCCTGCATCTTCTGCTACAAGAGCAGGCATAACAAGATAATTTGCATCAACATGATTTCTTGCTTCATACCCCAAACTTCTAATATAATATGAGATTATCATGCCTATTACGGCTACATCAACATAACTTTTAGATGTTGCAATAACTTCGGAAATCATAGGAGCTCTATTAACCATATCTAAATCCATTTCACAAGCAAATGCTATAGCAAATTTATGATTAAGATTAACTTCTTCTCCATAGTTTTCTTCATATCTACCTCTATGTGTATAAATATGTTTTTCTTCTAATTTAGTTATTCCAACCATACAAGCACCATATAAAGAAGCAATTCCTTTTACTTTTTTCGTAAAAGTTTTGCTATTTCCGTCTATTTTGTTAGGAGATACTTCTCCTTCACATAAATCTTTAATATCTCTTAAAAAAGCAAAGGCACTTCCTGCAATAGGTGAATTAAGTTTATTGTACGTAGTGGTACCTTCTTCTAATAATTCTGGCCTAGTTCTAAAACTATCATCAATGTCCTTTTTTTCTGGATTTTTAGCATAATAGTCTTTATAAACTGTACTATCTTTTTTATAATGAGCTCTTGCGAACATAGTATCTCTTTCATCAACTCTTTCCAATGAAATCATCCCCTTTTGATTTTATCTTATGTTACAGTAATTATTGTAGATTATCGAAATATAAAAGTCATTAAAAAAATAAATGGAAATATAAATATTAAATTTTTCTATAAATTTAAAAACATTTTTAGTGTATTTTAGAAAAAAATGTAAAAGATATAAATAAGATCTTATTTATTTTTAGAAAGGAGATTAAAAATGAAAAATCTAAAATATTTACTATTATGTTTAATAATGATAATGATGACGACACTAAGAATAGATGCAACAGAGGATGAAAATAAATATATACTAGGTGGAAATTTAGTTGATGAATCTGTTATAGATGAAGATTTAGAGGTGATTGATAGCAAAGAAGAGTCCTACGACTTAGAACGATTTTTCAGACCGTCGGATATGGCGATACTAAATGATGATAATCTTAATATTTTAAAGGAATTCTATAATAAAAATCCCTACAAAATGGATTTGCCATCAAAACCATTTAGATCGGGAAAGGATACGGTAGTAAACTATTTTAATGTACTTAGAGAAGCTGCAAACCCAATGGAAGATAATAAAACAGGTTGTGGATCAATAGGAGAGCTTAAAGCGCCATATCCAGTAGCATATAATTTTTTATCAAAATCTTATCAACGAGAACTATCATACAAGGAGTTTTTAGATTCCTTTAAAAATATACTACATATAAATTTAATTAAAGTAAATAATGTTCCAGCAGATGAAGATAATCCAGACTTATTAAAATATTTTGTAGAATTAGAAATTATAGAAGGATCAACAGAAAATAAAGGATTATTTGCATATTACTATGGGTATATATATTTAGATAAAGAAAATGATGGTTATAAAATAGTTAAAATGGATTATAGTAGTGAAAATTATCTTTGTGCTCCATATCATGGATGGGCATATGATGCTAAAACTTTTGTGGAAATAGAATATGGAAATTGGTGTTCATTGATAGATGGAGATGTAATTGTTAACGAAGATGGATATATAAAAAGAGCATATTATAAAGACAAAGAAGATAATGAATATTATGTACTTTTTTATGAACTAACTAATGGAGTAGATAAAAAGATAGCTGATTACAAGAAAAATAAGGATAATCAATGGGAAGTAATTTACATTAATCCTGAAAAATGTATACATAATAAAGAATCAGAAGAAAATAAGGAATCACAATAAAATTATAGTAATTAATAATATATGATAGAAATAAATAAAATATAACTATGAAAAAGAAAATAAAATATTATTATTTATCAAAAATTATGAACAAAATCATATACATATAAATACAATTATATTAAGGAAGTGGTAGTGGTAATATCTCAAACTAACACGTGAAACTCTTCAAAGGAGCTTTCTATGAACGGTAAAATTTAAGCTCATTCAAGAGTATAATGTAAATCCTTTTGGGTAGATAACAGTGAAGCCACTTCCTTAGATAATTCTAACAAATCCGAGCTAAACTAATCATTAGTTTAGCTTTTTTATATATAAACATTCATAATTAATATAATTTAAATTAATTGTTATTTATTGCTAAAAAATAAGAAGGGAAATTTATCACATGAATATAACCTATCAATAAAAAGAAATTGTGATAGATTAATAAGACTGATTAATAATTTTATTGATTCAACTAAATTTGAAACAAATATAGATTTAATAATAATAAATATATGATAATATGTTAAGAAGAGTAGTAATGGAATTATCTGATATATAATGTCAAATTATTGAAACTTACATAGTAATTACAAATATTAATATTAAAATTTATAATTTTTTTATAAGATAAATACAAATACTATTTATATATAATAACCTTTTAAGGAAGGAGAATTTAATATGAAAAGTATTGAATGTATTGAACACTACAGACATTTGAACAAAAATCTTGGAAAAGCCATAATATTTGGTGCAGTAACAGCTGGAGTAGGGGCAGGAGCATATATAGGTGCAAGAAAGTTACTAGGAATGATTGAAGATAAAAGACTAGCAAGATATTATGAAGATGAAATAGAAGAAATTTTTAAAGACAAAGAAAACATGAAGTTTTATGAAGATGAATTTATAAGACAAGAAGAGGAAGAAAAAGAAGAGTTGGAAAAAGTAGTAGAGAAATTTAATTCTAGAAGACTAAAAAGAGAGGAATGTCCTATTTGTTCTGAAATAAAGGAAGAATAAAGGGTAAAAGAAGAAAAAAATCTCACAATATAAATGAGTATGATGGGTAATAATGAGAATAAGCCATTTTTATGGCTTATTTTTTAAACGAATTTGATTGAATATTATTAACGATCAAAAAATATGATATAATTAAGATAGAACTTCTATATGAAATAATATGATTTTTTTACTTAAGAGTAGATTAGGGGGATAGTACAATGGTGGCAAAGATTTATAATAGAAGAGATGAAATTGATACTTCTAAATTAAGAGCTTTTGCAGAAATCAATTTAACTAATTTTAAACATAATATAGATGTGATTTCAAATATGTTAGATGAAAATTGTGAAATCATAGGAGTAGTAAAAGCTAATGCTTATGGACATGGTGCAGTAGAAGTAGCTAGTTATTTTGAAAGTATTGGTATAAAATATCTTGCGGTAGCATGTATTAGTGAAGCAATAGAATTGAGAGAAGGAAATATTAAAGGTGAAATAATAGTTTTAGGATATACACCTGTTTGTCAAAAAGAAGAATTAATAAAATATAATTTAACGCAGACTTTAGTAAATAGTGAATATGCTAAAAATTTAAGCGAATTCCCAGGAACAGTTAAATGTCATGTTGCACTTAATACTGGTATGAATAGAATAGGTGAAAATAGAGATAATTTAGAGGATATTAAGTCAATATTTAATTTGAGTAATATTAAGATTATGGGTATATTCTCCCACTTATGTAGAGCTGATAGTGAGGCAGAAGAAGACATATTATTTACAAGAAAACAAATTGAAAATTTTGATTATATAATTGATGAACTAGAAAGTGAAAAGTTAAATTTAGGGAAAGTTCATTTGCAAAATTCTTATGGCATAGCATCTTATAGAGAAATACATAGAGACTTAGCTAGACCAGGTATTATATTATATGGTGTACCTTGTGATCCATGTGATACTATATTAAGTAAATTGCCTGAAAAGGAACAATTAAAACCAACAATGTCATTAAGATGCAGAGTGGCAATGGTAAAAGAAGTAGATTCTGGTGAGAATATAGGTTACGGTAATAATTTTACTACATCAAAGCCAATGAAAATAGCGACTATTACTATTGGATATGCAGATGGATTTTCTAGAGCGGTATCTAAAAAAGATTTTAAAGTTTTAATAAATGGTCAGTATGGAACAATAGTAGGTAATGTTTGTATGGATCAAACAATGGTAGATGTGACTGATATTGATGATGTTAAAGAAGGAGATATTGTAACTCTATTTGGTCAAGATGGAGAGTTTTACTTACCGGTAAATCAATTAAGTAGACTAAGTGGGACAATAACAAATGAAACCTTAAGTTGTATAGGAAATAGAGTGGAAAGAGTGTATCATTATTAATTAGAATATACTAAAAAACTGTAGATATTATAATATGAACTGCACCCTGTCAAGTAGACAGTGCAAAAAATAAAAACTAAGCAGCTAAGGTCTGCTCTCGATATTCTATCGGAGTCAGGCCTTTTAATCTTTTTTGCAATCTTCTTTTATTATAAAATTCTATATATTTATCTATTGCTAATTTTAATTCTTCAAAGTTATGAAATTTCTTTAAGTAATACATTTCAGATTTAATAATTCCCCAAAATCCTTCTATTGGTCCATTATCTATACATCTACCTACACGAGACATACTTTGCGTAGCAGATATTTTATCAATTTTTACCTTGAAGTTTTTACTTGTATATTGGTAGCCGCGCTCACTATGGAATATAGGACTAGCAGTAGGATTATTTTCAACTGCTATATCAAACGTATCAAATACTAACTTATTATTATTTGAATGTCCTACAACATATGAAACTATACTATTATCATATAAATCTATTATTGCACTCAAATAAGCCTTTGTACCTTAAATTCAGTTACATCAGTTAACCACTTTTTATTAGGCGTAGATGCGCTAAAATCTCTATTTAATATATTCTCAGCTGTAATTTGAGGGGTAGTTTTAACATAATTCTTTCTTTTTTGCGAATTACTGATTTCAAATTAAGACATTTCATTAGTCTATAAATTCGCTTATGATTATATCTCTTATCTAAATTCCTATTAATATTCATCGTTATACGTCTATATCCATAAATACCTTCAACATCTTCATATACTTTGATTATTTCACGCTCTATAACTTTATTTTCAGTATCTCTTTTAGTTTCTTTTCTGTTTAACCATTTATAATATGAAGCCCTTGAGATACCTGCAAATTGGCATAGTACTAATATTGGATAACCTTCATTATGTAGTTCTTTAATTGCAATATATATGGTTGGTTTTGTGAAACTATTTTTTATCCCCTACTTTCTACTTCCTCCAATTTTTTTAAAAAGTTGTTTTCCATTTCTAATTGTTTATTCTTTCCTTCTAGTAATCTTATCTGAGCGTTTAATTTTTCAGCCTCGCTCATTTGATTTATATTTTTTCTTTTTCCCCTATTATCTTTAAGGGACTCATATCCATTTTCTTTATATTTTCTAACCCAAGTGTAAACTTGTTGATATGAAACTTTATATTTATCTGAAGTTAATTGGTAATTATCATTATTTTCAATGCAAAACGCTACAATTTCAATTCTTTCCTTATATGTTGTTTTTCTACCTTTAGCCATAATTTTATTCTCCTTAGTGTTAGGATATCTCCATTCATTATGACTCTTATTATACTTTAAAATCCAGCCATAAAGTATACTATGTGACGAAATATTATATTTACTACATATATCAAATAATGATCCTTTACCAGCAAAATAGTCATTAACAGCTGAATATTTAAGTTCTGGAGAATAGTAGACATTTTTAGAACTACCTCTTAAGCCTTCGGCTCCATTATCATTATATTTACGAACCCATTCTCTAAAAGTTTCACATGCTACACCTAATTTACTAGCTAATTCTGATGCACTTTTTTCTCCTTTTATATATTTCTCTACATTTATTATTTTTAATTCGTATGATACCTTTGGTTTTCTTCCCATAAAATATGCTCCCTTCATAGTGACAGTTTTATTATTTTACCTGTCTACTATAAAGGGAGCATATCAATATCTACAGTTTTTTAGTATATAATTTAATTTAACATTCTATAAATAAAATTAGTATGTTCATTTAAAATATTAATACCTATAAGTATTAATATTATACCACCTACAATTTGAGAGTAGTTTTTAAATACCGGACCTAAGAGTTTGCCAATCAAAACGCCTAAAAAACATAAGACAAAAGTAATTATTCCTATGCTTAAGCAAAGTGGTATAATATGTATATTTAAAAAAGCAAAGCTAATTCCAACGGCAAGAGCATCTATACTAGTAGCAATGGATAAAATTATTAATTCTATATTATCTAGATCATCATCACAGGTTACAGTTATTTCGGGGTTTTTGCTATCTTCATAGGCTTCAAATATCATTTTAAGACCAATGAAAGATAATAGAAATAAGGCAATCCAATGATCTACAGCTTTTATATATAATTGAAACCTTATGCCTATGAACCATCCAATAAAGGGCATTAATCCTTGAAATAATCCAAAGAAAAAAGCAATTTTAAAAGATATAAAAGATGTAATTTTTCTAAGGGTCATACCCTTTGTTACTGAAACAGCAAAAGCATCCATGGCTAAAGCAAATCCAGTTAATAATATTGTTAAAAGTCCCATAAATATGTCCTCCTTGGTAATAATCAAACCATTATTAATAATTCTTATTACTTACAATATATTTAATATAAACACTTATTATTCTTAAATAAAAATTGAAAATTATTATAAAACATAAATAAATTCAGGAAGAATAAAAAAATGTAAATATATTCATAATATAAGTATGAAATAATTTCGAGGAAATATTAGGAAGGAAATATGAATGAATAGATGGAGTTGTCTAGTATGTGGATATATTATAGAAAATGAAAAACCAAGAACTTGTCCTATTTGTAATTCACCTCATGAGAAATTTGAAGAAATTAACATAAAAGAAGAACAAAAGATATTTGATTTTGGAGAAAATATAGGAATAGCAAAAGAAGCAGATAACAATATGATTTGTGATTTGAGGACCATTTTTTCTAGAGAATGCTTAGAAGTAGGTATGTATCTAGCTATGAGTAAAATTGCTACGAAAGAGGGATACATAAAAGCAGGAGAAATTTGTAAAAAAATAGCTTACGAAGAAGCTGAACATGCATCCATTTTAGCAGAGCTTCTAGGAGAAGTAGTTAAACCTTGGACAGAGGAAAACCTAAAATTAATTATAGAAGATGAATATGAAGCAATACAAAGTAAATTAAAATTAGCTAAAAAAGCTAAAGAACTTGGTTTAGATACTATTTATAATGTACTAAATGAAATGTGTAAAGATGAAACTAAACATGAAAAAGAGTTTTTTAGTTTATTAAATGAATATTTTGTAGAATAATAAAAATATACGAACATATTTGTACTTATTGAATATAATACTTTTGAAAAGTTAATAATAACTATTATTATATAAAGTGAAATATTAATAAAATAATTAGAAAGATAATAAAAAGTTATTGCATTTATTTGTAAATTAATTTACAATATTTACAATATTAAAAATATATAGAAAAATACGATGAAAAAGAGAGTAAACTATATGTTGATTTATAGCGAGCAAAGGACGGTGGAAGCTTTGTATGATAATTTAGTTGAAGAACACTTTGGAGTGGTTAGCCGAAATTTATGTTAAAGAGTAGGCCTAAACGGAATCCTACCGTTATCTAGGAAGCGTATCGAATATTATTCTGTACGTAATTAAGGTGGGCTAAAAATAGTCAACTAGGGTGGTACCGCGTAAATATCACGTCCCTATACTTTTGTATAGGGGCGTTTTTTAATGTATAAAAATAATAAAAGGAAGGATTGAATAAAATGGCACAGTTAGAAAGATCATTTGTTAATAATGGGAAAGAAGAAGGTTTGGAAAGAATATTTATAAATGAATTAAATGATTGCGAAGGTCAAAAAGTGTTACTTCGAGGTTGGGTGCATAAAATTACTGATCTAAGTCATGTAGTATTTATAAGGCTGAGAGATAAGTCGGGAATAATTCAATTAGTATGTGAAAAAGAGCAAATTAAAGATTTGAGATTAGAAAATGCTATAGAAGTTGTGGGAAACGTATGTAGTAATGAAAAAGTACCTGAAAAAATAGAGGTATTAGTTGAAGATATTAAGATTTTAGGTAATACTTACTATGACAAGCTTCCATTTGAAATTAACAGTTTTAGAAATAAAGCAGCTTTGGAAACTCAAATAGATCATAGAACTATTTCTCTTAGAAGACCTGAGATAAGAGCAATATTTAAAGTACAAAGCGAAATAGAAGCTGCTTTTAGAGATTATCTAAAAGAAAGAAATTTTGAACAAATTCATACAGCGAAAATTATTGATTCATCAACAGAAGGAGGATCTGAAATGTTTACAGTAAATTACTTTGATAGAAGATCTTTCTTAGCACAATCACCTCAGTTTTATAAACAAATGATGGTAGGAGCCGGTTTCGAAAGGGTCTTTGAAATAGGTCATGCCTATAGAGCCGAACTTCATAATACATGGAGACATTTAAATGAATATGTTAGTTTAGATGTGGAAATGGGATTTATCAAAGATGAATTTGAATTAATGAACTTAGAAGAAGGTTTTATAAATTATTTATTCAATCATTTAAATAAAGTTTGTAAAAAAGAACTTGACATGTATAAAATAGATTTGCCTAATGAAGTATTTATTCCAAGAATAACTTTACAAGAAGCTCATGAAATATTGCTAGATAAATATAATAAGAAATCTCCAATTGGAAATATAGATGCAGAAGGTGAAGTACTAATTTCTAAATATGCTAAAGAAAAATACAACTGTGATTTTGTATTTTTAACAAAATACCCTGTTAGTAAAAGACCAATGTATACAATGCCAGATGATCAAGATAAAGAATTAACTAAGAGCTTTGATTTGATATATGATGGTTTGGAAATAACTACTGGAGGTCAAAGAATTAATGATTATGAAAAGTTAAAAGAGAATATAATTAAATTTGGGCTAAATCCAGATGACTTTGATTTCTATTTAGAAACATTTAAATATGGTATGCCACCACATGGAGGATTTGCCATAGGTCTAGAAAGACTTACTATGAAAATATTAAAACTTACAAATATTAGAGAGGCTACTCTTATTCCAAGAGATATGAAGAGATTAATTCCATAAATAATTTGATATATAAAAGAGAGGGTGAAAGAAATGGCAATTACGAAAGAGGATGTTAAATACATTGCAAAGCTATCAAAACTTAAATTTAGTGAAGAAGAAGCTGAAGTATTTGCAGGTGAATTTGAAAATATTTTAGAGCAATTTAAAACTTTAGATAAACTCAATCTTGAAGATGTGAAAATTGAAAGACCAAAAGTCGCAGTAGTTAGAAAAGACATATGTAAAAAATGTGATATAGGTGATTTATATAGAAATTCCAAGAAAATGAGAGAAACTTCTATAGAAGTTCCTAAAATTATTGAGTAGGAGGATAACTGAATGAAAGAATATAGAATAAAAGAATTAGTTGATAAAATACAAAATAAAGAAGTTTCTTGTGAAGAAATACTAACTTATTATATTAAAAATATAAAAGAAAAAGAAGAATATATAAATGCATTTATATCACTTCAAGAAGAAAAAGCGTTGAAAAAGGCTAAAGAAATAGATGAAAAAATTGCTAAAGGGGAAAAAGTAGGAAAACTAGCTGGAATTCCCATTGCAATAAAAGATAATCTTTGTACAAGTGGAATAGCTACAACTTGTGCATCTAAGATGTTAGAAGATTTTATTCCTCCTTATGATGCAACAGTTATAAAAAGACTGCAAGAAGAAGATGCCATATTAATAGGGAAAACTAATTTAGATGAATTTGCTATGGGGTCTTCTACAGAAAACTCTGCTTTTAAGATTACAAAAAATCCAATAGATATATCTAGAGTTCCAGGAGGATCTTCTGGAGGATCTGCAGCAGCAGTAGGATCTAATATGGTTCCACTTGCCTTAGGTTCAGATACAGGTGGATCTATTAGACAGCCAGCATCATTTTGTGGCATAGTTGGAATGAAGCCAACTTATGGATTAGTATCTAGATTTGGTTTAATTGCTTTTGGTTCATCTCTTGATCAAGTAGGACCATTGTCCATGACTGTTGAAGATAATGCATACTTATTAAATGTATTAGCAGGAGAAGATGATTTAGATGGAACTACTACTAAAAACCTTGAGAGAAAAGATTATACCTTAGGAATTGACTCTGGAATAAAAGGAATGAAAATAGGTATCCCTATAGAGTTTATTGAAGAAGAAGGATTAAATGAAGAAATAAAAGAAGCCATGCTAAAAGATATAGAAATTCTAAGAGAACTTGGAGCTCAAGTAGAAGAATTTTCTCTGTCTTCTACAAAAGATGGATTAGCTCCTTATTATATAATTTCTTCAGCAGAAGCCAGCGCTAACTTAGCTAGATTTGACTCTATAAGATATGGATATAGAACTAAAGATTATAATTCTGTGGAAGACTTAGTTGAAAAAAGCAGAAGTGAAGGATTTGGTAAAGAAGTAAAAAGAAGAATCATGCTTGGCACTTATGCTCTATCTTCAGGATATTATGATGCTTACTATAATAAAGCGCAAAAATTTAGAGCAAAATTAAAACAAGATTTTAAGGAAGCCTTCAAAGAATACGATATTATTATGGGACCAGTATCTCCTATACTTCCTTTTAAAATAGGAGAAAGATGTGAAGACCCTACAGCTATGTATTTAGCAGATATTTATA
The DNA here is from genome assembly GCF_051148895.1 of Terrisporobacter vanillatitrophus. GTDB lineage: Bacteria > Bacillota > Clostridia > Peptostreptococcales > Peptostreptococcaceae > Terrisporobacter > Terrisporobacter vanillatitrophus. The sequence continues at coordinate 2,483,451 of NZ_CP154625.1, read as the reverse complement.
CTATAAATATTAACTTGGCTACAGTTCCAGCTTTATCTATGCCAGGAGGAAAAAGCAAAGAAGGTCTACCTATAGGACTTCAATTAATTGGAGATGTATTTACTGAAGATAAAATATACAAAGTTGCTTATGCACTAGAGAAAAAACTAAATCTTAGCTTTGAAAGAGAGGTGTAATCAATGTTACTTGAGACTGTTATAGGTTTAGAGATACATGCAGAACTAAAAACAAATACAAAAATATTTTGTTCTTGCTCTACTGAATTTGGGGCTAAACCAAATGAAAATACATGCCCAATATGCCTTGGAATACCAGGAACGCTACCAGTACTAAATGAAGAAGTTATTAATTTAGCAATAAAAGCTGGAAGAGCTATAAATTGCAGCATAAATAATTATAATAAAATGGATAGAAAAAACTACTTTTATCCAGACCTAACTAAAAATTATCAAACATCACAATATGATTTACCAATGTGCGTAAATGGTGAAGTAGATTTTACTTACGAAGGAAAAGAAGTATCTGTTAGAATTAACAGAATACATATAGAAGAAGATGCAGGAAAACTTATCCATTTAGAAGATGAGCCAGTATCCCTTATAGATTACAATAGGGCAGGCGTACCTTTAGTAGAAATTGTTACTGAGCCAGACTTAAGATCTCCAGGTGAAGCAGCAGAATTTATGAGAGAGTTAAAAGGAATACTTGAATATGCTGAAATATCAGATTGTCGTATGGAACAAGGATCTATAAGATGTGATGCTAATATATCTGTAAGACCTTATGGACAAGAAGAATATGGCACAAAAGTAGAAATAAAAAACATAAACTCCTTTAGAGAAGTTCAAAAGGCTTTGGAAAAAGAAGAAAAAAGACAAAAAGAACTATATCAATATGGTGAAGAATATAAAATAAAACAAGAAACTAGAAGATGGGATGCTGGAAAGGGTAAAACTTTACCAATGCGTTCTAAAGAAGAAGCTCATGATTACAGATATTTCCCAGAACCAGACTTAACACCTATAATAATACCTGATAATAAAGTGGAAAGCTTAGAAAGATCATTGCCTGAAATGCCAATAGAAAAAAGAGCTAGATTTGTAAAAGAGTTTGGATTAAGTGAAAAAGATGCTTCTATAATAATAGGAAGTAAGGCGTTAGCTAAGTTCTATGAAGAAGTTGTAAATGAAGGAGCGAATCCTAAAACAGCTTCAAATTATATCTTGGGAGATTTACTTCGTTTATTAAATGTAAATAATATGGAAGCAGAAGATATCAAAATTTCACCTGAAAATTTAGTAGAATTATTTAAGATAATTGAAGAAGGTAAAATAAGTAATACGGCAGGAAAAGAAGTATTCAAAGAAATGTTTGAAAGTGATAAACCTGCTTTAGAAATTATTAATGAAAAGGGATTATCTCAAATTAGCTCTTCTAATGAAATAGAAAAACTTGTTGATGAAGTTTTAAATAATAATCCTAAATCAATAGAAGATTTTAAAGCAGGAAAAACTCAATCAGTAGGATTTTTAATGGGACAAGTGATGAAAGCTTCAAAAGGAAAAGTAAATCCTCCAGTAGCAAAACAAATGATAGAAGAAAAACTTAAAAACATTTAAATTTACAATGATTTTTAATTGTATTAAAAATGATAAAGTATTATTTGCTAAAAGTAAAAGTAAAAGTAAAAGTAAAAGTAAAAGTAAAAGTAAAAGTAAAAGTAAAAGTAAAATATAATAATTATAGACTAAAGAGACTTAGGTATTTCTAAGTCTTCTTTAGTTGGTAAAACTATTTATTGGAAATTTTTCACACTGGAACATAAACTAATATATACTATTTATATATGTGAAATTTAAAAGAGGAGAAAATTAAAATATATATGAAAAAACCATATAAAAATTCTATTCAAAGATTCATATTTTTCTTTTTAACTTTGGCAGTACAAATATATATTATTATTTTAGTGATTCTACAGTGTAGAGAATATTTTTTATACTTTTATTTAATATCTCTTATAATTGGATGTATTTTAGTAATATATATATTAAATGGAAAAAGCAATCCCAGCTATAAAATTGCATGGATAGTACCCATATTAATACTACCCATATTTGGAGGAACATTTTATCTTATTTACGGAGGTAATAAATTAAGTAAAAGAGAAAAGAAAAAAATGAAAAATGAAAGTATAAAAATGAAATCATCCTTAATTCAAGATTATGATGTTTTGAAAAGATTGGAAAAAGAAAGTGAGTATGCTAAAAATCAATCTTTATATATATTAAATTTTGCAAATTGTCCTATATATGAAAACTGTTATAATGAATATTTATCACCAGGAGAAGCGAAGTTTGAAAAATTAGTTGAAGAACTAAAAAAGGCAAAATATTTCATATTTTTAGAGTATTTTATTATTGAAGAAGGTATAATGTGGAATACGATTTTAGATATTTTAAAGGAAAAAGTTAAAGAAGGAGTAGATGTTAGAGTAATTTATGATGATGTTGGATGTGTAATGAAGTTACCATATAAATATGCAGATGAGTTACAAAAATATGGTATTAAGTGCAGAGTATTTAATCCATTTGTACCCCTATTTACTAATAGATTAAACAATAGAGATCATAGAAAAATAACAGTAATAGATGGATATGTAGGTTTTATGGGTGGGATTAATTTGGCTGATGAATATATTAATACTTATGAAAAATATGGCCATTGGAAAGATGCGGCAATACTAATGAAGGGAGATGCAGTCTTCAATTTAACAGTTATGTTTTTAAGTATGTGGGATTTCATAAATAATACGGATGATGATTATTTAAAGTATAAGCCTGAAAATTATACAAATGAAAAATATATATGTAAAGGATATATACAGCCATTTGATGATAGTCCATTAGTCAATGAACCTATTGGAGAGACCGTATATTTGAACTTAATAAATAAGGCCAAAAACTATATCTATATAAATACTCCTTATTTAATAATAGACAATGAAATGGCAACAGCTTTGAAAATAGCAGCAAAGTCAGGTGTAGATGTAAGAATAGTCACACCACATATACCTGATAAATGGTTTGTTCATGCAGTTACAAAATCTTATTATCATTCATTTATAAAAGATGGTATAAAAATTTATGAGTACACGCCAGGATTTATGCACTCTAAAACATTTGTAGTTGATGATGAATATGCAGTAGTAGGAAGTATTAACTTAGATTTTAGAAGTTTATATCTTCACTTTGAATGTGGGGCATGGTTGTATAATACTGAGAGTGTATTAAAAGTAAGAGATGATTTTAATGAAACATTGGAGCTTTGCCAAAAAATAAGTTTAAAAGAGTGTGAAAATATAAAATGGCCTATTAAATTTGGTAGACTAATACTTCGGTTATTTTCACCATTAATGTAATAAAAGATCTTCCTTAATTCTTAAACTAAGGAAGATCTTTTGTTGATTATAAAGTTTATGTTTAATGAATTTAATCCTATGCAATAATAAAGGATAAAAACAAGAAATATAGAATTCTATAGGAATATATAAAGAATATTAAAATAACTTTTAGGGGGCTAATATGATAGATAATAATATTTTGAGACAATTAATGAGTAAGGTGAATAAATCATTTTATGTATATGATGAAGAAGAAATTTTAAAATCAATTAATATTTTAAAAGATAAATTTAAAGAATTTGAAATTTTATATTCAGTTAAAACTAATCCAAATAAAAATATATTAAATTTGATGAGTAAAAATAATATAGGTGCTGACGCTGCATCTGCAAAAGAAGTAGGAATATCAAACGTAGCAAATATTAATAAAAACAATATAATTTATTCTGCACCGGGGAAAAGAAGAAAAGATATTGAAGAATCTATTGATAAATGCATAATAACAGCTGATAGTTATAATGAATTAAGTTTGTTAAATGAAATTGGGAAAGATAGTAATACTCATTTAGAAGTTGGGTTAAGAATTAATGCTGATTATAATATATTTGGCGGAGATTCCATAAGTAGTAAGTATGGTGTAGATGAAGAAACATTGTTAGAAAATAAAAACTTTATCGATAGTTTAAGTAATATTGAAATTGTTGGAATTCATGTACACCTTCAGTCACAAATTTTAGACTATGAAATAATTTACAATTATTATGAATATGTATTGAAGCTTGCCTTATTCTGTAAAAAAGAGATGAACTTTAATCTTAAGTTTATTAATTTTGGTGGAGGATTAGGAATATCATATGGAGATTCTTATAAAAATTTAGATATTGACAAACTGAGCACAATGTCAAATAAGTTAATTGAAAAATATAAAGAAAAGTTAAATACTAGATTTATTATAGAAAGTGGAAGATTTTTAGTTTGCAAAAGTGGAGCTTACGTTACACCTATAATTGATATTAAAGAATCAAGAGGTAAAAAATATCTAATTGTACAAAACGGATATAATGGTTTTTTTAAACCTACAATTAGTGAACTTATTGTGTCTTACACTAACAAAAAAGATAATCTAAAAATGATGGAGCCGCTTTTTACTTCTTATGATTCTTATACAACAAGTTTAATAAAAAGGGAAAATGAAATAGAAAATCATAAAGAAATAGTTACTATAGGTGGAAATTTATGTACATCTGTTGATATTTTAGCCAAAGATATACTTCTTACTAAAGCTGAAATTAATGACTTGATTTTCATAAATAATGCTGGAAGCTATGCTTATTCTCTTACACCACTATTATTTAGTAGTCAAGAAAAGCCTGTGGAGATATATTTTAGAAGTAAGGATGATTATTTAATAGACTAATTACATAAATTTACATTACATGATTTCTTATAATTATTTGACACCATTCTAGACAATTTTCGCGAAAAAGTGTATTATTTTATTTATATATGTAATAGATTTGGAGGTAAATTAATGATTGAAGAAATACAAAATATGAATTTCAAAAATATGACAATGGAAACTATGGCTAATAAAATACTAGATTGGGCAGTAAGTAGTGGAACAAAATTAATAATAGGTACAATTTTAATAATAATAGGATTTAAGATAATAAATAGATTATCAAAAAGATTTGTAACTTTTGCAGAAAAAAGAAATATAGATATGACACTAGTTAAATTTACAAGATCTTTTATAAGTATATCTTTAAAAGGTTTATTAGTGATTGTAATTGCAGGTGCATATTGGAAACTAGAGTTATCAGGATTAGCGGCTATAGTTGCTTCAGCTGGGGTTGCCATAGGTCTTGCGCTTCAAGGTAGTTTATCAAACTTTGCTGGAGGATTTATAATTTTACTTCTTAGACCATTTAAAGTTGGAGATTATATTCAAGCAGCTCAATTTGAAGGAGCAGTTGAACAAATTGGTGTATTTTATACTACTTTAACTACAGTAGATAATAAGGTGGTTCTAATACCGAATGGAACTTTATCAAATGGAAGCTTAATAAATTATTCTACAAAAGAAACTAGAAGAGTTGATTTAACATTTTCAGCAGGATATGAATGTGATATCTTAAAAGTTAGAAGTGTACTAAAAGAAATAGTAACTAAAAATAAACTAATTCTTGATTATCCAGAGCCATTTGTTGGATTATTTGAACAAGGTCCTAGTTCTTTAAAATTTGCTGTAAGAGTTTGGGTAAATACACCGGATTATTGGACTGTATATTATGATTTATTAGAACAAGTTAAAATTAGATTTGATGAAGAAAATATTTCAATACCATATCCTCAAATGGATTTACACGTAAAACAAGTTATAAAATAAAAAGATTGCTTTTTAGCAATCTTTTTATTTTATAACTTTAAAAAGGATTAATAACAAAATAGTAAGAAAAAATTAAGAAAATAGGTATAAAAGCGTAAATTGTTAAGAAAAAATGAAAATCTATTCATAATAGATTTAAAGAAAAATTATTATGATATAATTATTTATAATGATTTCAAATCATAAAAAGGAGATATTTATGGAATATATTCAAAACATATATAATATAGTAAATGATTATTGGTTGTTGTCCATTATTGTTGGATTGACCAGTGTATTTGTAGAAAGTTTTTTACCCATATTACCGCTAGTTGCAATTGTTACTGCTAACGCAGCCTTATTTGGTATGTATCAAGGGTTAATAATATCATGGATAGGTTCCACAGCTGGAACCATATGTTTATTTTTAATAGTTAAGAAAATTAGCAATAAAAAGTTTATTAAACTATTAAAAAACGAAAAAGTAGAAAAAGCAATTGATTGGGTAGAAGAAAAAGGGTTCATCTTATTATTTTTTGCTTATGCTTGTCCGTTTTTACCAGCTTGTATAGTTACTATATCTCAAGGTTTAGCTAAAAGACATACTACAGACTTTATATCTGCAGTAGTAGCAGGAAAATTAGTTATGTTTTTTATAGTTAGCTATATAGGAAAGGATATAATTGGATTTATAACAAATCCTTTGAAAGTATTAACTTTAATTTTAATAACATTTTTTGCTTGGAAAATAGGAAATAAACTAAATAAAGATTTAGATAATTTTGAAAAGAAAAGGATGCATGAAGAATAGGCATAAAGTCTATTCTTCATTTATTATTTATTAACTTAGATATTATTTTGCACCCATTATTCCATCTACTAAAATATCTATATCACAATTTAAAAAATAATCATTAATATCAATACTACTTAAGGTAGTTTTAATACTAATTTCGTTATGTTTTACATTTTTTAATAAATCTTCTATGTAAGTAACATCTTTTTTGCCAAAAAAATCTCCGAAGAATTTTATCTTATTAATCAGTCCTTTTTCAACATTTAAACTAAATTCTATATTACCACCAGGATACCTAATTTCATTATTAAGAGCATACTTAGGCGAATGACCGAAGTTCCACTGCCAAGTATTATATTTTTCTTCAACTAATTTGTTTATTTCATTTATATCTTCTTCACTTAATTCGTAGAAGTGATTATTTTCATCTTTACTATTTATAAAATTCATTAAGTAACTTTTAAATTCTAAAACAGTCATATCTTTTTTTAAGTGGTCACTAATATTAGTAACACGAGATTTAACAGATTTTACGCTTTTTCCTTGAAACTTAGATGGTTTTACTTTTAACGCACTAGATAAATCATTTATCTCAGATGAGAATAATAGTGTACCATGGTGCATTACCTTATTTTTGTAATTATACTGGGCATTACCTGAAAACTTTTGATTATTAATAAGTAAATCATTTCTTCCTGAAAACTCAGCGTGTATGTTTAAATTTTCTAAAGCATCTATTATTGGTATAGTAAATCGCTTAAAGTCGCTAAAACTATTATCATTGCAAGAGATAAATGTAAAGTTTATATTTCCTAAATCATGAAAAACAGCTCCACCACCAGATTGTCGTCTTACGACTTTTATGTTATTTTCTTTTACATATTCATAATTAATTTCAGATAATGTATTCTGATTTTTACCTACGATTATAGAATTTTCATTTCTCCATAGCATAAATATATCTTCTGTAGTATTTTTTAAAAAATATTCTTCCATAGCTAAGTTAAAGTAAGCATTTGTATTAGTATTATTGATTAACAACATAATCTATTCCTCCATAAATTTTGTAATCAGATACTTTACTAATATTCAACAAAATCTGAGAATTTCCTTTAATAAATATTAATAATTAAAGAATTTGTCGCAATTTTTATAATCATAGAGAATGAAAAATGAAGGAATTGTTTTAAAAAAAAAGAAGATAATAATAATCAGTATATAGGGGGGGATAAGATGAAAAATATAATTTCTATTGTTATTTGTTTGATTTTTTGTAGTTTAGTAGGATGTAAAAATGTTGATACTGAAAAGACTATAGATACTTTTAATGAGGAAAAACTTAAAATATATTCAGCAAAAGACTCACAAAAAGTAAAAGAACTATTAAAATCATATGGAGATTCCAAAAATTTAACCCTTGAAAAAGCTAAAAAAAATAATATTGTAGTTATAGAAAATGAACAAATGGTAGTAAATGAAAAAATATGGAATGATTTTTATAATAATAGTAAAAAGAAAAAAGAAGACAGTATATTAATAGTTCAATATACTGAACAAGAAGACCCAATACTGACTTATTTATCTTGCAAAGACAATAAATTCTTTATGATTGAAGATGATTCTAGAGATCAATATAGAGATAATAAAGATGAAGATTATTTTGAATATAGTTTTGAATATTTAAAATTGTTTCAAGAAAACAATAAAACCTATGTATATTTATTAGATGATAATAAAATAACTTTAGATGAGCTTAATTACTCTCTATTGAGTTCAAATATATCAGATTGGATACCTTATGGTTTTGTATTTTATTATATAAAGTTATAGGTGGTTATAATAAAATAAATATAATTTTGACAAATTAGAACAAAAAGTATTGCATTTATACAGTATATATTATATACTGTATAAAACAAGTGAATATATAGGTAGAGGCGCAATATTTATAAGTATTAATAATGAGGTAGCACGATGATTTATTAAAAAAGGAAATATTGCCGAAGCATATAACTGAGGCTTTAAGGTTATATAGCTGGGTGTATATAAAATATATATACAACTGTCACTAATTTTAGTGTTGAGCTATCATTGAGAAGAACTAATTATATTTTTTAGTATGTAATTTTAACCTTGATGAAGCCATCAAGGTTTTTTTATTACAATGAATTTATAATTTTTTATTAAGAAATAGTAATTTCTAACTACTTGATGGAATAATGAATTTGTTTTACAAGTCATTAGCTGCATGAACGAAGCAAATTTTTATTAAAAATGACAAAACCCTAAAATATTCACAATTATCACATAGGGGGCAAATAAAATGAAAAAAAGAAATGTAAGATTATTATTAATGACAACAATGCTGATTTTAATATCAAGCATACCAAGTTTTGCAGCTGAACAAGATATGGCTGTAATAAATGCACAAAAGTATGGAATACTAACATTATTACCACCACTTGTAGCTATTATTTTAGCTTTTATAACTAAGAATGTTATCGTATCCTTAGTTATTGGTGTTATGTCAGGTGGATTCTTATTAAATTTAAATGGTGTAAATGTTTTTTCGGCACTTTTTAATTCATTTTTAGATTTAGTAGATAGAGCTGTTGGAGCATTGGCTGATCCATGGAATGCGGGAATTATACTTCAAGTTCTAGCAATCGGTGGAGTAATCAACTTAGTTGCTAAAATGGGTGGAGCCAAAGCAATAGCTGAATCATTAGCGAAAAAAGCAAAAAATGCAAGAAGTGCTCAGCTTATAACATGGGCAGCAGGACTTTTAGTATTCTTTGATGACTATGCAAATTCATTAATAATAGGTCCAATGATGAGACCAGTTACAGATAAAATGAAGATTTCGAGAGAAAGACTTGCTTTTGTAATAGATGCTACAGCTGCACCAGTTGCAGGAATAGCAATAATTTCCACATGGATAGGTTTAGAAGTAGGACTAATTGGAGATGGATTTAATGCTATAGGAGTAAATACAAATGCATTTAGTGTATTTTTAAATACATTACCATATAGATTTTATAATATATTAATTCTTGGATTTATAGTTATAACTTCAGTACTATTAAAAGAGTTTGGACCAATGAGAGCAGCAGAGTTAAGATCTAGAAGAGGAAATGTAAGTTTAGTTTCTAATAAAGAAATAGATGAGAAAATAAGTAACGAACATAGTGATTTAGAACCATTACCAGGCGTTAAATTAAATATTTGGAATGCTATAATACCAATAGGTATATTAATAGTAGGGTCATTATTTGCATTTTACTACAGTGGTTATACTACAATAATGAGTGGAGATGATTCAAGTTTAATTCAAATATTTAATAACTCACCATTATCATTTGTAGCAATAAGAGAAGCATTTTCTAATGCTGATGCATCAGTAGCTTTATTCCAATCAGCATTACTAGCAGGTTTAGTTGCCATAACTATGGGTGTATGCAAGAAAATATTTACAGTATCGCAAGGATTAGAAATATGGGTAGATGGAATGAAAACATTAGTTATAACTTGTGTAATACTAATATGTGCATGGTCACTTTCATCAGTAATAAAAGAACTTGGAACTGCTAGATATTTAATACAATTATTATCAGGTTCTGTACCAGCATTTTTATTGCCTAGTATAATATTTGTACTTGGATCAATAATTTCGTTTGCAACAGGAACTTCTTATGGAACTATGGGTATACTTATGCCGCTAACTATTCCGCTTGCTCATTCAATAAGTCCTGAAATGTCTTATATAATAGTTTCTATAAGTGCAGTGCTTACAGGTTCTATATTTGGAGATCATTGTTCACCAATATCAGATACAACAATACTTTCATCAATGGGGGCGGGATGTAATCATATAGACCACGTAAGAACACAAATGCCATATGCTTTATTTGTGGGAGGTATAGCAATATTATTTGGATATATACCTGCAGGGTTTGGACTTCCAATTTATTTAATATTACCATTAGCATTTGTAGCTATGTTTATAGGAATACAAATACTTGGAAAAAGTGTAGATATAGATGAAAAAGACGAAAGTTTAACAGCTTAAATTATTATAAAAATCCCTTTAAATTATTATATAAAATAATTTAAAGGGATTTTTAGTATTTAACTAATATACTTATGCTTCGTGGAAAAACTAAATAGTAGATTTAATTGTAATTATTCAAAGGAGAATTTAAATGAATAATAATTTTACAATGAGAACAAACCTACTTATAGGAAATAAAGGTATGGAAAAATTAAAAAATTCTCATGTTCTTGTCATAGGGGTAGGTGGAGTTGGAAGTTTTTGCGTAGAAGCTTTAATAAGAGCTGGTATAGGAAATATAACCATAGTAGATTATGCTAAAGTTGAAGAAAGTGATTTTAATAGACAATTGCCTGGATTAATTTCTAATCTAAACAAAGATAAGGTTCAAGTAGTAAAAGATAGATTACTAGATATAAATAAAGATTTAAATATAAAAGCAATAAACTGTGTTTTTAATGAGGAAAGTAGTAATAAAATATTTACTCAAAAGTATGATTATGTTGTAGATGCCATAGATATGGTTTCATCAAAACTTCATTTAATTCAGCTATGTTTAAATAAAAATATACCAATAATTAGTTCCATGGGAATGGGAAATAAGCTGGATCCTACAAAGATAGAAATTAATGATATTTCAAATACTCATACTTGTCCATTGGCTAAAGTTATGAGAAAAGAGCTTAGAGATAGAGGCATAGAACATCTAAAAGTAGTATTTTCTACAGAGCAACCTATAGAAGTTAAGGAAAAAATATCAAATGGTCATAGAGTATTACCAGGGAGTATGTCTTTTATGTCTTCATGTGGAGGATTGATAATATCATCTCAAGTTATAAAAGATTTACTGGATATAAAATAGTTTAAAATATAAAGGGAAAATAGTAATAATTTTAAGAATAAATGACTAAAATTATTACTATTTTTATTTAATAAAATATAAAAAACTAATTCGATAATATATTCTTTAAAATCATATTTCAATGGTCATTAGGAACTTGATGCTATAGACATATAATGCTTAATTTATTTATGGAAAGTCTCTACTTTGTAAAGAATTTTTTGCAACTTATCTTTATAATAGTCCAAGTATAGACAATAACATAAATGACAAATTGGAACTATATATAGAAAGATGGCATATGGAATAAATTTATAATTACTTATACCTAAGACTGAAGTAGGAACAAGTGCAGCTATACACCATGGGACTAAGGCAGATGTGACAATGGCAGAATTAGAAAATTCCATGGCGATGTCTTCATTTTTATAATCTTCATAAGTATCCCTAAGTATTTCTATAGTTAGAATAAAAGCGATAGTTTGGCTACATCCAATAGAAGCAATTATTAAACCAAAAAATAAAGTTACTAAAAATAATCTACTTCTATTTAGTTTTATTTTTTGTAAGTATTTTTCCAAACCGTCAAAAATATTTAATCCACTAAAAAATCCTGTTAAACAGCACGAAATAATAATTATATAACAAGTTTTAAGCATGGAAATAATACCTCCACCCTTAATAATATTTGATAAAGATGAAGAAGCTTCGTATCCAAATATAATATAACTAAGCAAATCTAATATAGTTGTTTTTTGAATAATAAAGCAAATTATTATGGATGTTATTATACT